>NZ_JBICKE010000013.1:0-14430 GCF_043103865.1 Pseudomonas sp. yb_5 | reverse complement strand
AGCGGCCCCTTCTTCAAGACCACAAATCAACGTTCAGGTTGCCTATTACCCGATCAAGGGCAACCCGGCGCCTTGCGCTGGTGGTCTTCGTCGTACTTTTCCAGGCCTTCCGGGCCCACGCGCTTGCCGATGACCGGCACGGTCTCGGCCTGCCATTCGGACTGGTAGCAACCGCCCTTGTGCGATCGCGCCGGGTCGGCATCCGAGGTCGGGCTGCCCGCGCAAGCGCTCAGCAGACCGGCCAGCATCATCACAGACAATTGCTTGACCACCAGGCCACTCCCTTTGCCAAGCGCCGACGTCATCAGGCCTTGGCCCGCTCTTCCAGGATTGCCACAGCTGGCAGGACCTTGCCCTCGACGAACTCGAGGAAGGCGCCACCACCGGTAGAAATGTAGGAGATTTCCTTGCTGACGCCATATTTGTCGATGGCTGCCAGGGTGTCACCGCCACCGGCAATGGAGAACGCAGCGCTCTCGGCGATCGCCTTGGCCAGTACCTTGGTGCCGTTGCCGAACTGATCGAATTCGAACACACCAACCGGGCCGTTCCACAGAATGGTTTTCGACGACTTCAGCAACTCGGCGAAGTTGGCTGCGGTTTGCGGGCCGATGTCCAGGATCATGTCGTCGGCAGCTACGTCGGCAATGGCTTTGACCGTAGCTTCAGCGCTCTCGGCGAACTCTTTGGCAACCACCACGTCGACTGGCAGCGGCACGCTGACCTTGGCGGCAATGGCCTTGGCGGTGTCGACCAGGTCAGGCTCGTACAGCGACTTGCCCACCGGGTGGCCAGCAGCGGCCAGGAAGGTGTTGGCAATACCGCCACCAACGATCAACTGGTCGCAAACACTGCTCAGGCTGTTCAGCACGTCCAGCTTGGTGGAAACCTTGGAGCCGGCAACGATGGCCGCCATCGGCTTGGCCGGAGCCTTGAGGGCCTTGCCCAAGGCATCCAGCTCGGCTGCCAGCAGCGGGCCGGCAGCGGCAACCTTGGCGAACTTGGCGACGCCATGGGTCGAGCCTTCGGCGCGGTGTGCAGTGCCGAAAGCGTCCATGACGAATACGTCACACAGGGCAGCGTACTTCTGCGCCAGCTCGTCGGCGTTTTTCTTCTCGCCCTTGTTGAAGCGCACATTCTCGAACAGCACCAGTTCACCGGCCTGTACCGCGACACCGTCCAGATAGTCGGCAACCAGCGGCACGTCACGGCCCAAGGCCTTGCTCAGGTAATCGGCGACCGGCTTGAGGCTGTTCTCGGCAGAGAATTCGCCTTCGGTCGGGCGGCCCAGGTGCGAGCAGACCATTACCGCTGCACCCTTCTCCAGGGCCAGCTTGATGGTCGGCAGCGCTGCCAGGATACGTGCGTCGCTGGCTACCACACCGTCCTTCACAGGCACGTTGAGGTCTTCGCGGATCAGTACGCGCTTACCTTGCAGGTCGAGGTCGGTCATCTTCAACACGGTCATGAATGCAGTCCTTCAGGGCTGTTTGTTGCGGGTTGGGTGAACGACGTGCAGAAAGTGTTCGGCAACGTCGAGCATACGGTTGGCAAAACCCCATTCGTTGTCGAACCAGGCCAGCAGGTTTACCAGGCGGGGGCCGGAAACACGCGTCTGGCTGGCATCGACGATCGCCGAATGCGGGTCATGGTTGAAATCACAGCTGGCGTGCGGCAGCTCGGTGTAGGCCAGCAAGCCTTTGAGCGGGCCTTCCAGCGCGGCCTCGCGCAGCACTCGGTTGACTTCGGCCGCACTGGTGTCGCGGGCGGTCTGCAGGGTGATGTCCAGGCACGAGACGTTGACGGTCGGTACACGTACCGCTTTGGCCTGGATTCGCCCGGCAAGTTCCGGAAGCAGGCGCTCGATACCACGCGCCAGGCCGGTGGACACGGGGATCACCGACTGGAAGGCCGAACGCGTGCGGCGCAGGTCTTCGTGGTGGTAGGCATCGATCACCGGCTGGTCGTTCATCGCCGAGTGGATGGTGGTGATCTGCACGTATTCGATGCCGAACGCCTGGTCCAGCACACGCAGCAGCGGCACGCCGCAGTTGGTGGTGCACGAGGCGTTGGACACCAGGCGCTCGCTGCCGGTAAGGCAGGCCTGGTTGATGCCGTAGACCACCGTCGCGTCAACGTCGGCCTCGCTGGCCATGGGCTGCGAGAACAGCACCCTTGGCGCACCGGCGTCGAGGAAACGCTGGCCATCGGCACGGGTGTTATAGGCACCGGAACACTCCAGCACCAGGTCGATGCCCAGCGCAGCCCAGTCGATGCCTTCGGGGGTGGCACTGCGCATTACCTTCACGCAGTCGCCATTGATGTGCAGACAGTCGCCGTCGACCTTGACCTCGCCGGGGAAACGCCCGTGGGTGGAGTCGAAGCGTGTCAGGTATTCCAGGCTGGCCTGATCGGCCAGATCGTTCAGCGCTACGATCTCGAAGCCGGCCTTTGCCCCCCGCTCGAACAGCGCGCGCAGGACACAGCGGCCGATACGGCCATAACCGTTGAGTGCAACTTTGTAGGGACGCAGGTGGGGCATTCGGGGCTCACGAGACAGTTCAATTGTCGTCAGCCTGCGGAGTTTGCGGTGTGGCATTTGCGGGCAAGCCCGCTCCCACAGGGTTTCATGCAACCTCTGTGGGAGCGGGCTTGCCCGCGAATAGAAGGCGACACCGCCCGCAGATCTTTAAATCAGTCTTCCAGCAGCTCTTCGGCAGTACCGAGGATGTTCTCCAGGGTGAAGCCAAACTCTTCGAACAGTGCCGAAGCCGGCGCCGACTCACCGTAAGTGGTCATGCCGATGATACGACCTTCCAGGCCAACGTACTTGTACCAGAAGTCGGCGTGGGCAGCTTCGATGGCGATGCGCGCACCGACTTCCAGCGGCAGCACGGACTGCTTGTAGGCAGCGTCCTGGGCATCGAACACGCTGGTGCACGGCATGGAAACCACGCGCACCTTGCGGCCTTGCTCGGTCAGCTTGTCGAAGGCCTGAACAGCCAGGCCCACTTCGGAACCGGTGGCGATCAGGATCAGTTCGGGCTCGCCGGCGCAGTCCTTGAGCACATAGCCACCGCGGCTGATGTCGGCGATCTGCTGGGCATCGCGGTCCTGGTGCTGCAGGTTCTGACGCGAGAAGATCAGCGCCGATGGGCCGTCCTTGCGCTCCAGGGCGTTTTTCCAGGACACGGCGGATTCCACCGCGTCGGCTGGGCGCCAAGTATCCAGGTTTGGCGTGCTGCGCAGGCTGGTCAGCTGCTCGATCGGCTGGTGCGTCGGGCCGTCTTCGCCCAGACCGATGGAGTCATGGGTGTACACGTGGATCACGCGCTGCTTCATCAGGGCCGACATGCGCACGGCGTTGCGGGCGTATTCCATGAACATCAGGAAGGTCGCGCCGTAAGGCACCAGGCCACCGTGCAGGGCAACGCCGTTCATGATGGCGGTCATGCCGAACTCGCGCACGCCGTAGAACACGTAGTTGCCGCTGGCGTCATTGGCTTCGACGCCCTTGCAACCTTTCCACAGGGTCAGGTTGGAGCCGGCCAGGTCCGCCGAACCACCGAGGAACTCCGGCAGCAGCGGGCCAAAGGCGTTCAGGGTGTTCTGGCTGGCCTTGCGGCTGGCGATGGTTTCGCCTTTGGCAGCAACTTCGTTGATGTAGGCCTGGGCCTTTTCGCTGAAGTCGGCCGGCAGCTCGCCGCTGTCACGGCGCTTGAACTCGGCAGCCAGCTCCGGGTAGGCCTTGGCGTAGGCCTCGAAGCGCTGGTTCCACTCGGCTTCGGCCTTGGCGCCAGCGGCCTTGGCATCCCACTCGGCATAAATGTCGGCAGGGATTTCGAACGGGCCGTGGTTCCAGTTCAGTTCTTTACGGGCCAAGGCGATTTCGTCGTTGCCCAGCGGTGCACCGTGGCAATCTTCCTTGCCCTGCTTGTTCGGCGAGCCGAAACCAATGATGGTCTTGCAGCAGATCAGGGTCGGGCGATCGCTCTTGCGGGCGGTCTCGATGGCCATCTTGATTTCTTCGGCGTCATGGCCGTCGACGTTGCGGATCACCTGCCAGTTGTAGGCTTCGAAGCGCGCCGGGGTGTTGTCGGTGAACCAGCCGTGCACTTCGCCGTCGATGGAGATGCCATTGTCATCGTAGAAGGCGATCAGCTTGTTCAGGCCCAGGGTGCCGGCCAGCGAGGCGACTTCATGGGAGATGCCTTCCATCATGCAGCCGTCGCCGAGGAACACATAGGTGTTGTGGTCGACGATATTGTGGCCGTCACGGTTGAACTGGGCAGCCAGCACTTTTTCGGCCAGGGCGAAGCCCACGGCGTTGGCGATACCTTGGCCGAGCGGACCGGTGGTGGTCTCGACGCCTGGGGTGTAGCCGTATTCCGGATGGCCCGGGGTGCGGCTGTGCAGTTGGCGGAAACCTTTGATGTCATCGATGGTGACGTCGTAGCCGGTCAGGTGCAGCAGCGAGTAGATCAGCATCGAACCGTGGCCGTTGGACAGTACGAAGCGGTCACGGTCGGCGAAACTCGGGTTGCTCGGGTTGTGCTTCAGGTAGTCGCGCCAAAGCACTTCGGCGATATCCGCCATGCCCATGGGGGCACCTGGGTGGCCGCTGTTGGCCTTTTGCACGGCATCCATGCTGAGGGCACGAATGGCGTTGGCACGTTCACGACGGCTGGGCATCGCTGATCTCCTAGGGGGCTTGAATAGGTGGTGTCACGAAAAAGGCGGCCATTTTCGCCCACTGGGGGCGCTTGGGGCAAACATTTAAGCGCCAAGCGCAAGCTTTAAGCTGCAAGTGAAGAAACAGAGCGCGACTCGGAGCGCTCCAAAGCGTGTAGCTTGAAGCTTTCGGCTTGCAGCTCATCGCCAATATCAAAACTTTTTGATATTGGCCTTGCTAGGGCATCAATGCCTGTCTAGACTGCCGCCCCATGAATCTGCGTGCGCAATCGATCCCCGAGCAACGCGAAACATTGGCTGCCCTGTGCAAAGCCAGTGGCGATGCGTTGCGCCTGAACGTATTGCGCGCCCTGGCCAACGACTCGTTCGGCGTGATGGAACTGGCGCAGATCTTCGACATCGGCCAGTCGGGCATGAGCCACCACCTTAAGGTGCTGGCCCAGGCCGACCTTGTGGCAACCCGCCGCGAAGGCAACGCCATCTTCTACCGCCGTGCCCTGCCCGATGGCCTGCGCCTGGGTGGCCGGCTGCATGCAGCGCTGCTCGAAGAAGTCGACGAGTTGGCCCTGCCGCCCGATGTGCAGGCGCGCATCGCCCAGGTGCAGCAGCGCCGGGCGGCTACCAGCCAGGACTTCTTCCTGCGCGTTGAAGAGAAGTTCCGTGCCCAGCAAGACCTGATCGCCGGCCTTCCGCAGTACCGCGAAAGCCTGCTGGCGCTGCTCGACAAACTGCATTTCGACCCGGCTGCCAGCGCGCTGGAAGTCGGGCCCGGCGACGGTGGCTTCCTGCCCGACCTGGCCCGGCGCTTTGCCCAGGTCACCGCCCTGGACAACAGCCCTACCATGCTCGAACTTGCACGTCAGGTGTGCCAGCGCGAAGGGCTCGACAACGTGAACCTGCAGTTGGCCGATGCACTGGGTGCAACGGATGTGGCCGCCGACTGCGTTGTGCTGAACATGGTGCTGCACCATTTCAGCGACCCGGCCCTGGCCTTGCGCCAGCTGGCCAAACGGGTAAAGGCAGGCGGCAGCCTGCTGGTCACCGAACTGTGCAGCCATGACCAGGGGTGGGCGCGCGAAGCCTGCGGCGACCTCTGGCTGGGCTTCGAACAGGACGACCTGGCGCGCTGGGCCAACGCTGCCGGGCTGGTCCATGCGGACAGCCTGTACGTGGGCTTGCGTAACGGTTTCCAGATCCAGGTCCGCCATTTTCAGCGGACGGCTGGCGACATACACCATCGGTAAATTTCAGGAACCTTCGAGATGAGCGAATACTCCCTTTTCACCTCCGAGTCCGTGTCCGAAGGGCATCCGGACAAGATCGCCGACCAGATTTCGGACGCAGTCCTTGATGCCATCATCGCTCAGGACAAATACGCCCGCGTAGCCTGCGAAACCCTGGTCAAGACCGGTGTCGCCATCATCGCTGGCGAAGTCACCACTTCGGCCTGGGTCGACCTGGAAGACCTGGTGCGCAAAGTCATCATCGACATCGGCTACAACAGCTCTGACGTCGGCTTCGACGGTGCCACCTGCGCCGTGATGAACATCATTGGCAAACAGTCGGTAGACATCGCCCAAGGCGTGGACCGCTCCAAGCCGGAAGACCAGGGCGCCGGTGACCAGGGCCTGATGTTCGGCTATGCCAGCAACGAAACCGAAGTCCTGATGCCTGCACCAATCTGCTTCTCGCACCGCCTGGTAGAACGCCAGGCCGAGGCGCGCAAGTCCGGCCTGCTGCCGTGGCTGCGCCCGGATGCCAAGTCGCAGGTCACCTGCCGCTACGAGAACGGCAAAGTGGTCGGTATCGACGCCGTGGTGCTGTCGACCCAGCACAACCCGGAGGTTTCGCAGAAAGACCTGCAGGAAGCCGTGATGGAGCTGATCGTCAAGCACACCCTGCCGGCCGAACTGCTGCACAAAGGCACCCAGTACCACATCAACCCGACCGGCAACTTCATCATCGGTGGCCCGGTGGGTGACTGCGGCCTGACGGGCCGCAAGATCATCGTCGACTCCTACGGCGGCATGGCCCGCCACGGTGGTGGCGCGTTCTCCGGCAAGGACCCGTCCAAGGTTGACCGTTCCGCCGCCTACGCCGGCCGCTACGTGGCCAAGAACATCGTCGCCGCCGGCCTGGCCGAGCGTTGCGAGATCCAGGTGTCGTACGCCATTGGCGTGGCCCAGCCGACGTCCATCTCGATCAACACCTTCGGTACCGGCAAGGTCTCCGACGACAAGATCATCCAGCTGGTGCGCGAATGCTTCGACCTGCGTCCGTACGCCATCACCACCATGCTCGACCTGCTGCACCCGATGTATCAGGAAACCGCTGCCTACGGCCACTTCGGCCGTACCCCGCAGCAGAAGACTGTCGGCGACGACACCTTCACCACCTTCACCTGGGAGCGCACCGACCGCGCCCAGTCGCTGCGCGACGCTGCCGGCCTGTAAGCTTCCTGCAGCACCAGATGAAAGCCCCTGCCGAGCGATCGGCAGGGGCTTTTTTGTGCCTGTCACGGCATTTTCATCGCCTGTGAGATAGAGCGCCGCGCTCGTTTCTTGTCCCACCTCGGGATTGGAGACGAGCACCTGCGAAATATCACCTGACAACTGCACACGCCAGCCGCCCCGCTACCCGCCTACGCTAAGCGCTTCACCGCCATGCAAGGATGCCAGGCCATGCCGTACCTGCTGTTGTTCGCCCTGCTATTTGCGCTGAACGTCCCATTGGCCAGGGCTGCCTCCTGCCCACACTGGGACCTGCAACAGGCCAAGGCCGAAGTTGCACAACTGCGCGCCACGCTTGCCCGATGGGACGAGCACTACCATCGCCAGGGCATAGCCCTGGTAGCCGACGAACTGTACGATCAGAGCCGCGAGCGCCTGAATCACCTGCAGCAGTGCTTCGCGGTTGGCACCAGCACCTCTCCCCTCGCCAGCGCTCGCGGCCCGGTCCCCCACCCCGTACCGCATACCGGCGTCGAAAAGCTGGCAGACCGCCAGGCCGTGGCGCGATGGATGGCCGGCAAGACCGGCGTGTGGGTACAGCCCAAGGTCGACGGTGTTGCAGTTTCCCTCACTTACCAGCAGGGCCGATTGGTACAGCTGACCAGCCGGGGGGACGGTGTACACGGCCATGACTGGAGCCGACACATCCCACAACTCGGCGCTGTCACTCGGCAGTTGCCTGAGGCGGTCGACCTGCACTTGCAAGGTGAGCTGTATCTGCGCCTGGACGACCATGTGCAAGCCAAGGCAGGCAGCGCCAACGCCCGGGGTACCGTGGCAGGGCTGCTTGCACGCAAGCAACTGACTGGCGCACAAGGCAACGCTATCGGCCTGTTCGTGTGGGGCTGGCCGCACGGCCCCGAGCAACAGGCCGATCGCCTCGCCCAGCTGGCACGGCTGGGGTTTCCGGACAGCCAGCTTTACAGCATCGCCATCGACACGCTGGAGGATGCGGCACACTGGCGCGAGCACTGGTATCGCTCTGCTCTGCCCTTCGCCACCGACGGTGTGATCCTGCGCCAGGGCAGCCGGCCGCCTGCCGAGCGCTGGCAGGCCAAGGCACCGTACTGGATCGCAGCCTGGAAGTACCCCTATGCACAAGCCTTGGCCGAAGTACGAGACGTGCGCTTTCGGGTCGGCCGCACTGGCAGGGTCACGCCCGTTCTGCATGTGCAACCCGTTACCCTCGATGACCGTCGTATTACCCAGGTCAGCCTTGGGTCGCTGGCGCGCTGGCAAACCTTGGATATTCGCCCCGGCGATCAGGTGGCTATCAGCCTTGCCGGGCTGACCATTCCGCGGCTCGATCACGTCGTGCACCGCGCTGTAGAGCGCCAACCGATTACCGCGCCAGCACCCGAGCAGCATCATGCCCACAGCTGCTGGCAGGCCAGCGAGGGCTGCGATGAGCAGTTCATTGCCCGCCTCACCTGGCTTAGCGGCAAACAGGGCCTGGCCTTGCCGCGCACCGGGCCCGGCACATGGCGTCGGCTGGTCGAAGCTGGCTTGGTAACGTCCATGACCGACTGGCTGCAGCTCGATGCCGAACGCCTGCAGCAGGCACCCGGAATCAGCAGGCTCACTGCGGCACACTTGCTGGGCAGTTTCGACGAAGCACGCTCACGCCCCTTCGATCAGTGGCTGCGCGCCCTTGGCGCGCCCATTGGCAAGCATTTGCCACTGACTGGCGACTGGCAGGAACTGGCCTCACGCAGTGCCGGGCAATGGCAAACCGTGCCCGGCATCGGCGCAAAACGCTCGCGCCAACTTGTGGATTTCTTCGCGGCCGCTGAGGTGCAAGCCATTGCCGCACAGCTGGCAGAAACCGGCATAGAAGGGTTCCCGACCCCACCCCAGCACATTGAGCAATGATTTTTTACCAAATAATGCGTAGGAAAAACCCGAGACTCAGGCAGAAAACCCCACCAAGGGTTTCTAAATGGGTAAAACCAAGGCAGGATTTCCACCAACTTTTGCTGCCCCGCCCCGTTCAAGAGGCTTTTCATGAAACGTATTTCGACTCTTTTCCTGCTCGCAACACTGGGTCTGGCTGCGGGCAGCGTGCAAGCTGCCCAGCCGGACCCGGGCCTGACCGGTTGCGCCGCCAAGCGTAGCGCCATCGAAAACCAGCTGAAAATTGCCCGTGACCACGGCAACAGCGATCAGGTTGCAGGGCTGGAAGAAGCCCTGCGCGGTGTGGACAACTGCACCGACGCCAGCCTGCGCAAAGAGCGTGAGCAGAAGGTGCTCGACGCACGCCATGAAGTGGCGCAGCGGGAAAAGGACTTGAAGAAGGCCGAGAAGAAAGGCGACGCCGAGAAGATCAACAAGCGCAAGGACAAGCTGGCCGAGTCGCGCAAAGAGCTGCAGGAAGCGGTCGACGATCTCGACCGCTAAGGCATCTGGCCGGCAAGCCTGGTCTTTGTGGGAGCGGCCTTGTGTCGCGACAGGGCCGCACAGCGGCCCCGGCTATGCATGCATTTCTGCTGAAATCCTGGGGCCGCTGCGCGGCCCTATCGCGACACAAGGCCGCTCCCACAGGAATTTGTACACGCCTCGACGGTTTGCGCAAACAGCACAGCCATTCAATGATTACGAAATTCGCTATGACAGGCCTTGCACGCAGCCTCGACCTTGTCCATCGGTGCTTTCAGTTGCGCAGCATCCAGCGGCTGGCTGCGACTGACATCAACCAGTTCACCAGTGACACCTTCCAGTTGCCGGGCCAGGTCATGAAACCGCGCCTGGCGCTCCCACACCTCGGCGCGGGCGGCGCTGTCACCACCATCGCGCACCTGTGGAAAATGCTGCCACGGCTGATGCGACAGGCTGTCCAGCTTCAATGCACCGTCGGCAAACTTCACCCCGTCGAACGGCAACCGGCCACGCAGCATGCCACCCAGGTCTTCGCTGGTCTTGAGCATGTCCTTGAAGATCACCTTGCGTTTCCCCAGCGGCGAGTTCGGGTCTACCCGGTCACACCCCGTCAGAGCCCCTCCCAGGGTAAGTACTGCCAGCAGAACAACGGTCAATCGCTTAAACATCACGCTCACTTCGGCCTACGCAAATGGGCGGCCAGTATCGCTGCCCCCAGGCCAAACACCAATAGCCACATAAAAGGCAGGGGCGAACCTTCATGTTCGCTTCTGACAGGAATGCACACATGAAATCTGCCCTGCGTCACCTGGCCTGGACACTGCCGGTGCTGGCTTTGCTGGCCGGCTGCAACGGCGGCGAGAGCGCCAAGCCCGAGCCCCACGCTGTCGCCACCTATGCCCCGGCCACTTGGAAAGACTTGCCGGCCGTCAGCGATGAAGACCTGCTGGCAGGCTTTTATGCATGGCGCAATGGCTGCGAAAAACTCAAGCGCGATCCGGTGTGGGCCGCCACCTGCGAAGCGGCCGGCAGTGCCACAGCCAGCGCCGCCCAAGTGCGTACCTTCCTTGAGCAGAACCTGCAGGTGTACGGCCTGCGCTCTGCAGAGAACAACGCCAATGGCCTGATTACCGGCTACTACGAACCAGTCTACCCAGGCAGCCTGAGCCAATCGGCAACCAACCATGTGGCAGTCTACGGCATCCCTGATGACATGATCGTGGTCGACCTGGCCAGCGTGTACCCCGAACTCAAGGGCAAACGCCTGCGCGGCCGTCTGGAGGGGCGGGTGCTCAAGCCATACGACACGGCCGAAGTCATCAACCGTAACGGCGTCAAGGCACCGGTGCTGGCCTGGCTGACCGACCCGATGGACCTGCAATTCCTGCAGATCCAGGGTTCTGGCCGGGTACAACTGGAAGATGGCCGTCAACTGCGCCTGGGCTATGCCGACCAGAACGGCCACCCTTACCGGCCGATCGGCCGCTGGCTGGTGGAACAGGGCCAGCTGAAAAAAGAAGACGTGAGCATGGGTGCCATTCATGCCTGGGCCCAGGCCAACCCGCAGCGCGTACCAGAACTGCTGGCGAGCAACCCCAGCTACGTATTCTTCAGCACCCGCCCGGACAGCAACGAAGGCCCGCGCGGCTCGCTGAACGTACCGCTTACCGCCGGCTACAGCGTGGCCATCGACCGCAAGGTAATTCCGCTGGGCAGCCTGTTGTGGCTTTCCACTACGCGCCCGGACGGCTCGCCAGTGGTGCGCCCGGTGGGTGCGCAGGACACTGGTGGGGCGATTGCGGGTGAAGTGCGTGCCGACCTGTTCTGGGGCACCGGGCCGGAAGCCGGCGAGCTGGCGGGGAACATGAAGCAGCAGGGGCAGATCTGGATGCTCTGGCCTAAAGGCCAGCCGCTACCTGAGGTACCTAAGGTACCTTGATCGGCGGTGGATTCTTCGCGGGCTTGCCCGCTCCCACAGGTACACCACAGCCCTTGAATACTGTGGTGTACCTGTGGGAGCGGGCAAGCCCGCGAAGAAGGCCACTCGGTTTCAGATGGAAACCACGAAGAACGACACGATCAACGCCAAGCCGGCAAACCACATCAGCGACCGCAAGGCAGCCCAGTCGGCCAGGTAGCAGATGATGTAAAGCAAGCGGCTGGTGATATACATCACCCCCAGCACATCCTGGGTCACCTGCTCTGCATTGCCCACGATATCCGCCACAAGCACCGCCGCAGCAAATGCCGGAAACGCTTCGTAGCCATTCTGCTGCGCAGCATGGGCACGCCGTGGCAGGCCCGACAAGGTATCGAGGAAGGCTCGCGGATCGTGATTGTCCTTGAGGCCGAAGCGGCCACTGCTCGCCTTGGCGATCAAGGCACAAAGCGGGTTCAACAGCAGCGCAATCAGGATGCACCACAGGGCAACAGTCATGGACAGGACTCCTTGTTCAGTCTTCAGGTCAAAGCTTCATTACCAGCATGCCGGCCAACACCAGCCCGCAAGCTAGGAGTCTCGGCCCGCCAAAAGGTTCTTTGAGGTAGCGCATACCCAGCACCACCACCAGGATCACGCTCAACTCCCGCAGAGCCGCCGCCTCGGCCACTGACCCCAGGTGCATGGCCCACAGCACCAGGGCATAGCTGAACAATACGCAGAACCCTACCGCCAACCCAAGGCGCCATTGGGTTCGCCAGAACAGTACGAATGGCGCCCGCCGCGCGACGCTCGCCAACAACGGGAATTGCCAGGCGCTGAGCAGGGTCAGCCAGACCAGGTAATCCCACGGTTTGCCCCACAGGCGCACGGCCTGGCCGTCGAACCAGGTGTAGCAACCAATGCACAGGCCAATCAAGGCAACCACCGGCAGCATCGACCATGGCAGCCGGTCACCGCCGCCGCCCTGCCACAACAGGCAGGCCATGCCACAGGGGATCAACAGGATACCGATGATCTGCTGCTGGCTCAGCGATTCCCCGGCAAAGGCCAGGGTCAGCCCCAGCACCACCAGCGGTGACAGCCCGCGCATCAGAGGATAGACCAGCCCCAGGTCGCCCACGCGGTAGGCCTGGATCAGCAGATAGCGGTACAACTGCTCAGCCAGTGCCGAGGCTACCAACCAGGGCCAGATTTCAGCAGGCGGAACATCGACAAAGGGCACCGCCAGCACCGCGAAGGCCAGCGCTACCGTGTCCATGCTGGCAATTACCAGCAAGCGCTCGCCACTGAATTTGATCAAGGTATTCCAGGTTGCATGCAGCAGGGCGGCAACCAGCACCAGAGATGTTGCCAACACGCCTTCTTATCCTTATGGCTTTTCATGGCTGTGAATATATAGCGTTCAGGGGGGCTTTGTGGGAGCGGGCATGCCCGCGAAGAATGCAACTCGGTGTATGGCACCGGCTTTGCCGGTGTTCGCGGGCACGCCCGCTCCCACAGGGTAACCAGTGCAGACTGTCACGGGAACGATTTGGACTAATTCGGTCAAACCCTGTGCCCCGAACCCCGAGCCAGGTCATCAAAGAACTGCCCGAGCCATTCGGGTTGAGACTTGGAAGCCACTGTCACAGGATTCAGGATGCTTGAACTCGTTGCCGCGTTTATTTGCCTCACCACCCTTCTTACCTATGTCAATTACCGCTTCATCGGCCTGCCCCCCGCTATCGGCGTGATGGTTACGGCGCTGCTGTTTTCCCTGATATTGCAAGGCCTGAGCGTTATCGGCTTCCCTGGCCTGGAAGAACGCGTCGAAGGGCTGATGAACCAGATCGACTTCAACGACCTGCTCATGCACTGGATGCTGGCGTTCCTGCTGTTTGCCGGCGCCCTGCACGTCAACCTCAGCGACCTGCGCAGCTACCGCTGGCCGATTGGCCTGCTGGCCACCTTGGGCGTGCTGATCGCCACCGTGGTCATCGGCTACCTGGCGCATTGGGTGTTTGCCCTGTTCGGCTGGCAGGTGCCACTGATCTACTGCCTGCTGTTCGGTGCACTGATCTCACCGACCGACCCGATTGCCGTACTTGGCGCGCTGCGTACTGCCAATGCGCCCAAACCGCTTAAAACCACCATCGTCGGCGAGTCACTGTTCAACGACGGTACGGCAGTCGTGGTATTCACCGTGCTGCTGGGCATCATCCGGCTGGGTGAAACACCGAGCATGACCGACACGGCGATCCTGTTCGCCCGCGAGGCCATTGGCGGTGCGGTGTTCGGTGGCCTGATCGGCTATGCCACCTACCGCATGATCAAGAGCGTCGAGCAGTATCAGGTGGAAGTCATGCTGACCCTGGCGCTGGTGATCGGTGGTTCGGCAATGTGCTACGAGCTGCATGTATCGGCGCCGATCGCCATGGTGGTGGCCGGCCTGATCATCGGCAACCTGGGGCGCAACCTGGCGATGAATGACATGACCCGCCGTTACATGGACGGTTTCTGGGAACTGATCGACGACATGCTCAATGCCCTGCTGTTCGCATTGATCGGTCTGGAGCTGTTGCTGCTGCCGTTCAACTGGATGCACCTGGCGGCTGGCGGCGTACTGGCACTGGCAGTGCTGCTGTCGCGCCTGCTGACCGTGGCTCCGGCGATCGTGCTGCTGCGGCGCTGGCGTCCGGTGCCCAAAGGCACGGTGCGGGTGCTGACCTGGGGGGGCCTGCGCGGTGGCGTGTCGGTGGCACTTGCGCTGTCGCTACCGCTGGGCGAGGAACGGGACCTGCTGCTGTCGATCACCTACATCGTGGTGTTGTCGTCGATTCTGGTGCAGGGGTTGAGCATTGGGCGGGTGGTACGCAAGGTCAGCGCCCAGCCTTGAGAATGCCGGGGCCGCTTTGCGGCCCATTCGCGGGT
>NZ_JBICKE010000139.1:0-386 GCF_043103865.1 Pseudomonas sp. yb_5 | reverse complement strand
AACACATGCAAGTCGAGCGGATGACGGGAGCTTGCTCCTTGATTCAGCGGCGGACGGGTGAGTAATGCCTAGGAATCTGCCTGGTAGTGGGGGACAACGTTTCGAAAGGAACGCTAATACCGCATACGTCCTACGGGAGAAAGCAGGGGACCTTCGGGCCTTGCGCTATCAGATGAGCCTAGGTCGGATTAGCTAGTTGGTGGGGTAATGGCTCACCAAGGCGACGATCCGTAACTGGTCTGAGAGGATGATCAGTCACACTGGAACTGAGACACGGTCCAGACTCCTACGGGAGGCAGCAGTGGGGAATATTGGACAATGGGCGAAAGCCTGATCCAGCCATGCCGCGTGTGTGAAGAAGGTCTTCGGATTGTAAAGCACTTTAA
>NZ_JBICKE010000138.1:0-12815 GCF_043103865.1 Pseudomonas sp. yb_5 | reverse complement strand
CAGATCGGTGGTGGACACACATCTGGGGTTGGACACAGCCCGCTGTAGGAGCGGGTTCACCCGCGAAGAGGCCGGCGCTGGTTGAATCGATTTCCGGTCAATACACATCCCGCCGATACCGCCCATCCTCGATCAACTGCTGTACAGCTTCTTCACCCAGCATGCGATTGAGCGCCGCATCCACCCCAGCCGCCATGCCTTGCAGGCTGCCGCAGACATACACGCAAGCCCCATCGGCCACCCAGCGCTTGAAATCCTCGGCCTGTTGCAGCATTACGTCCTGCACATACACCTTCTCGGCCTGATCGCGCGAGAACGCCAGGTCCAGCCGTGCCAGGTCGCCGTTGTCCAGCCAAGCCTGCAGCTCATCGCCGCACAGCAAGTCATGCGCCCGATTACGCTCGCCGAACAACAGCCAGTTGCGCTGCTCACCGGCATTGACCCGCGCGCGCAACAGGCTGCGAAGGCCTGCCAGGCCAGTACCGTTGCCGATCAGGATCATCGGCGCAGCGGCCTCAGGCAGATGGAAGCCACTGTTACGCCGCAGGCGCAGGCTCAGGGTGCCATTCATTGGCAGGTATTCGGTCAGCCAGCCAGAGCCCAAACCAAGGTTGCCGTCAGGGTGGCGTTCCTGGCGCACGATCAGCTCCAGCACACCATCGCTGGCGATCGAGGCGATGGAGTATTCGCGGCTGCCGATCGGTACCAGTGCATCCACCAGTGCCTGCGGCTGTAAGCCGATCAGGTGGTCGCGGCGCATCGGCAACTGGCGGCCAGCGAGTGCCTGGGCAAGGGTTTCGCTCAGGCCATTCACCTGCACCTGGCTGTTGGCGTCCAGTGCCATGCCCTTGAGGAACGCGTCGATCCGTGGCTGCCCATTCAGCGGCAGTATCTCTACCAGATCGCCGGCTTCCCAGCTTGCAGGTTCTGCAGCCTGCAGGCCAAGCAGGTACACCGGTTGGCCTTGGCTGCCAGGGTTGAGCAGTTTGCGGCGCACCAGCGACCAGTTGGCAAAGGTTGGCGGTTGCCAGGCGGCCACCGGCTGGGCGCCGGTCAGTTGCGCCAGTTCCTGCTGCCATTGCTGCAGGGCGGCCTGGTCGGCGTTGTCCACTTCCACCGGGCTGAATGCACTGCTGGCACCGCGCTCCCCCAGCCACGCCTGGAGACGACGAGCGAAACCGCAGAAGTGCGGGTACTGACGATCACCGAGGGCGAGCAGGGCATAGTTGAGGTTGTTCAGTGCCCAAGGCTGGCCGAGCACCTTGCGCTCGAAGGCGCGAGCGCTGTCGGGCGCTTCGCCGTCGCCGAAGGTACTCACCACGAAGAGCGCGCGATGGGCCTGGCGCAGGTCGTTTTCACCCAGCTCGGCAAGGGCGCGCACCTGAACTGTCTGGCCAGCTGCCTGTAGCTGCTTCGCACTCTGCCAGGCCAACTGCTCGGCAAAGCCACTCTGGCTGGCAAAACCGATCAGCCAACCGTCGCCATTGCCGTTGCTGTTGGCGACCTTGCCACGGGCTGCGCGCACCTGACGTTTCTTGCGGCGACGGTCGAGGTACAGCAGCCAGCCAGTGACGAAGAACAACGGCATGGTCAGGCTGGCGATGGTGACGATGATGCGTCCCGGCAAGCCGAAGTACTCGCCCACGTGCAAGGCGTAAACACTCTGCAGCAGTTGCGCCTTGAAGGACTTGTCGGTGTAGCGGTCGTGCTTTTTAACCTGGCCAGTGGCCGGGTCCAGGACCAGGGTATTGAAGGCACGTGGGTGGGCAGCGTTGTCGAGCAGGTAGAACAGGTTGGCCGGCTGACCGCCAGCGGGCGGCAGGCGCAGGTTGTAGGTGGAAAGGCCTGGGCCCGCGGCGTCCTTGAGGTTGGCCCAGATGGCGTCGTAGTCCACCACCAGCGGTGGCGCATTCCGGTCGACTTTCTGCGGCCCGTGCCGGCCACGGCCTTCACCACGTTTTTGCTGCTGGCCCGCAGCCGGCGCGTCAGCCAGCAGCTTGTTCAGGCCTTCGCGGTACCACTCATAGGACCAGAACAGGCCGGTCAGGGCGAACAGAAGGTAGAACAGAAGGCACCAGGTACCTGCCACGGCGTGCAGGTCCCAGTTGAAGGCGCGGCCTTTCTTGGCCCAGTCGAAGGTCAGCCAGGTGCGCCAGTCCAGCGCTTTGCGCGGCCAGCGCAGGTACAGGCCGGACAGGCAGAAGAACACCAGCATCAAGGTGCAGGCCCCGGTGATTTGCCGGCCAGTGTCGCCTATGGCGAGGAAGCGGTGCAGCTTGAGCATGAGGTTGAAGAAGCCTTGCCCGGCCACTTCACCCTTGAGTTCGCCGGTGTACGGGTCGGCATAGCGCAGTTCGCCACGGCGTTCGCCCGGTGCCGGCATGAAGAAGATACGTGCAGCGTTGCCTTCACGCACGTCGACCCACAGCATCGACACCTTGTCGTGCTGCTGGGCTTCGACCCGTTTAACCAGCTCGGCCGGCGGCAGCACGCCTTCGGCGCGTACTTCTACCTTGAGTACATCGGCATTGAATGCGCGCAGCAGTTCTTCCTGGAACGAGTACAGCGCCCCGGTAATGCCCATCAAGGCCAGCACCAGGCCAGCGGTGATGCCAAAGAACCAGTGCAATTGGAACAGCGTCTTCTTCACCACGTTACTCACCTTGAGTTGCTGCCGCGACCTGCGCGGCGTGCATTATGCCTTGATACGCAAAAGCCCCGCTCACGGGAATGAACGGGGCTCGGGGTGACTTGATTAGAAGTGGAAGTTGGCACTCATGAGTGCAGTACGGCCAGGCGCTACGTGAGCGTAATGCGTAGCGAATACTTGATCGAAGTAACGCTTGTCGGTCAGGTTTTGCACATTCAGCTGCAAGTCGACATTCTTCGTCAGGCGATAGGTAGCCATGGCGTCATAGCGCCAGTAGGAAGGCACCTCGACAGAGTTGGCTTCGTCACCGAAGCGCGAGTCGACAAAAGTCGCGCCAGCACCGACGGTCAGTTGCGGAATGATGTCGTAGGTCGACCAGAACGTGAAGTTGTTACGCGGCGTGCTAGGCATGTGGTTGCCTTCGTTCGCTGCAGTAGAGGTTTTCACGATCTCGCTTTCCATATAGGTGTAGCCGCCATAGACCTTCCACTTGCTGGTCAGGTTACCCGAGTAGGTCAGCTCCACACCCTGGACCCGTTGTTCGCCATCGAGCACCTGATAAGTGGCATTGTCTGGATCGGTGACGCGTGCGTTGGTTTTGTCGGTACGGAACAAGGCTGCGGTCAACGATAGGTTATCGTCGAAGAAGTCCCACTTCGTGCCGATTTCGTAGTTGCGGTTACGTTCTGGATCGAGGTTGCTGTTGTTGGCCGCCAGCTCCAGGCCGCCATTGCCGCTGGTTTCGCCCGACGGGTTGCTGGAGGTCGACCATGCAGCGTAAATACTGCCGTTGGGCAACGGCTTGTAGACTACGCCAACTTGGTAGTTCCACAGATGCGCGTTGTTTTCGCGAGAGAAGTCCCCCGCCACCGAGCCACGACCACCTGTGCTGTATCCGCTTGATTTGGTCTGGTAATCGTCGTAACGCAGGCCAAGGTTCAGCGACCACTGTTCGTTGAAAGTCAGCGTGTCAAATACGTAGGCAGCGCTGGTCTTCGTATCCGTATCGGTGAAGGCTTGGCTGTCGGTAATCGTGCCAGACCAGCCGTCATCCGGGGACGGGTCGTAGAGGCTGGTGCAGTCGCCCGAGGCCAGCAAGGCGGGGGTGCAAACAGTGCCTGTGCCAGCGGCCGAGGTGACGACATACCCGCGGTTATGCGTGTCGCTGTAGGTGAACTCCAGGCCTGTCACCAGGCTATGCTCGATGAAGCCGGTATTGAACTTGGCACTCAGGTCGGTCTGGTTCACCCAGCCTTTGGACGTCGAATTGCGGTTCTTGGTGGCGCGATAGACCGTACCGTTGGCGACGTTACCTTTACTGTCATCCGGGTTGGTCACGATGTAGTCGAGGGTCGAGCGCGACATGCGGAAGCTGTTGGACAGTGTCAGGTTTTCGTTCAGGTCATGTTCGATACGGATCGTGCCGCTGTCGTTGCTGGTCTTGCGATAGTCGCGTCCGTTCAAACCGTAGAAGTTGTCGCGGTCAACATGAGCCGGGCCATCTACATTGTATTTGCTGCGCGTGGCGCTGCGGTTCAGCGGGATGCCGTAGTCAGGCATGTCGTCAGTTTTCAGGTGGTAGTAACCCACTGTGACCCGTGTATCGGTGCCCAAGCCAAAAGCGAACGACGGTGCTACCCCCCAACGGCTCACATCCACATCGTCACGACCGGCGACGTTGGCTTCGTGCTTCATCAGGTTCAAGCGAAAGGCAGAGGTGTCGGTCAGCTGCTTGTTCAAGTCCAGGGTGGTGCGTTTGGTCTGGTCTGAACCCCAAGTGAACCCACCGTTGTAGCTATCGCCAAGTTTTGCGCTCTTGGTGACCAGGTTGAGGCTCCCGCCCGTCGAGCCAGCACCGGTAAAAGCGGAGCCAGGGCCTTTTGCGACCTCAATGGACTCCACGTTGAAGATCTCCCGGCTTTGGGATGCGACATCGCGCATGCCATCGACAAATACGTCACTTTCGGCGTTGAAGCCGCGGATGATAGGGCGGTCACCCGCTGGGTTGCCGCCTTCGCCTGCGCCAAAAGTGATGCCTGGGGTTGTACGCAAGGCGTCTACCAAGGACGTCGCCCCCGTGTCACGAATGACTTGCTGAGGGATCACCGTGACACTCTTCGGTGTTTCACGCAGCGGGGCGGTGTACTTCTTCGAGCTGGCGGTGTCCGTCTTGTAGCTGGTGACATCCTGTGCCGCGTTGACGCTGGTCGCGTCGAGTGAAATGACAGAATCAGCAGCCTGATCATCTGCATATGCAAGCTGAGCAGTCGATGCAGCAGAGATGGCAACGCCAATGGCGGACGCAAGCAGGCGTTGTGAGCTCACAGCAGATGGCACGTAGTGACGCATTGGTAAGGACCTTCCCCAAGGTTTCGAGGCGGTGGATCTTAATGTAAGCAATTTTGACTAACAATTGAGAGTCGTTACCATTCGTGAAGAATTTACAATCTTTACAATTTGTCTTTACGGTTTCATGCAGCTGAAACGTCTTAAGCGGCGAATGGGGCTTGTGTAGCGCAAAAGGGAATCAATATCATTGCGCCTTTACATTTCCCAACGGTGCTGTTGCCATGCTGCTTCACATCCCAGGCCTGTTCGACGCTGATGAGCTGGCCCGTATCCGCGAGGCGCTGGAGCAGGCCGACTGGGCCGATGGCAAGGTTACGGCGGGTTATCAGTCGGCCAAGGCCAAGCACAACCTGCAACTGCCGGAAGGCCATGCGCTGGCCAAGGAAATCGGCACTGCGCTGATCGACCGCCTGTGGAAAACCCCGCGCTTCATGTCGGCAGCGTTGCCGCACAAGGTGTTCCCGCCGCTGATCAATTGCTACCGCGAAGGTGGCAACTTCGGCTTCCACATCGACAACGCCCTGCGCCAGCCCAAGGGCAGCCCGGAGCGGGTGCGTACCGACCTGTCTTCCACGTTGTTCCTCAGCGACCCGGAAAGCTACGACGGCGGTGAGCTGGTGATCCAGGACACCTATGGCGTGCAGCAGGTCAAGCTGGCCGCCGGTGACATGGTGCTGTACCCCGGCACTAGCTTGCACAAGGTCAACCCGGTGACCCGTGGCCAACGCTATGCCGCATTCTTCTGGACCCAGAGCCTGGTGCGCGATGACAGCCAGCGGACGCTGCTGTTCGAGATGGACAACGCAATCCAGCAACTGACTGCCGATGTGCCGGACCATCCTTCGTTGTTGCAACTGACGGGCACCTACCATAACTTGCTGCGCCGCTGGGCTGAGGTTTGAGCCGTGTCCTACCTGCTGCGGCGTGAGGAAGTGGTGGATGTGGCCGGCTTGCAGGCCATGCTCGAGGAATCCCCCGGCAAGGCCGCCCAGGCAATTCTGGCGGCAGCGGGGCAGGGTGCGGTCGAGGCGCAGTTGCTGCTGGGGCAGATCCTGCTGGATGGGCTTGGCATCCAGCAGGATGCCACCGTCGCCCGGCGCTGGTTCGGTATCGCTGCACAGGGGGGGAATGCCATGGCGCACAACATGCTCGGGCGATGCCTGGAGCATGGCTGGGGCGGTGAGGTGAGTTTGGCGCAGGCTGCCGTTCACTACGCCCGTGCGGCCGATTCCGGTTTGGACTGGGGCCTGTATAACCTGGGCAACCTTCTGGCGACCGGGCGTGGGGTGCCGGTCAATCAGGTGCAGGCGCTGATGTGCTACGAGAAGGCTGCACAGCTGGGGCATGCCAAGTCGATGAACCTGTATGGGCGTTACCTGGAGCAGGGCATTGCCACGGCGCCCAGCCCGGCGCGGGCGGTGCGCTGGTATCGGCGTTCGGCCGAGGCGGGGGACTTTCGCGGGATGTTCAGCCTGGCGCTGGTGCTGGTCGAGCGTGGGCAGGTGGCTGAGGCCGCGCCTTGGCTGGAGCGGGCGCGGGTCGAGGGCAACATGAACTTCCTGCGTGCGGCGCTGGTGACCTTGCAGGAGGCGGGGCCGGCGCTCATGACCTTTGCGGGGCGCTATGCTGAGGAGCTCGAACGGCGTGGTGAGTGAGGTTGACTGTGCCGGCCAATTTCCACTGGCCGATCACCGTTGCCGCTACCGTATTCGCGGGTAAACCCGCTCCTACACTGGAGGTTGGGCACAGGCCGTCGTAGGAGCGGGTTCACCCGCGAAGAGGCCGGGCCTGCTGGCCAATTTCCACCCGCCGTTCACCGTTGCCGCCGCTACCATATTCGCGGGTAAACCCGCTCCTACACACGCATCTGTGGTTCGGGGCAGGCCGTTGTACGGTTTACCCGCAATGAGGCCAGCACCGACAGCACACACATGAAAACGGGGCCTTTCGGCCCCGTCGTGCATTACAGGTAGTAAGCCTTCAGCGGCGGGAAGCCGTTGAATTCCACTGCGCTGTAGCTGGTGGTGTAGGCGCCGGTCGACAGCCAGTACAGGCGGTCACCGATGGCCAGGTTCAGCGGCAGCCCGTACTTGTAGTTCTCGTACATGATGTCGGCACTGTCGCAGGTCGGGCCGGCGATGACCACTTCTTCGGCTTCGCCTTTCTTCTCGGTCCAGATCGGGAACTTGATGGCTTCGTCCATGGTTTCGATCAGGCCGGAGAACTTGCCTACGTCGGTGTAGATCCAGCGCTCGACGGCGGTACGCGACTTGCGTGCGACCAGCACCACTTCGCTGACCAGGATGCCGGCGTTGGCGATCAGCGAACGGCCAGGCTCGAGGATGATTTCCGGCAGTTCGTCACCGAAGTCTTCCTTGAGGAAGCGGATGATTTCTTCGGCGTAGGTTTCCAGGCTGTTGGTACGGGTGATGTAGTTGGCCGGGAAGCCACCACCCATGTTGATCAGCTTCAGTTCGATGCCGTCTTCTTCTTTCAGGCGTTCGAAGATTACCTTGACCTTGGCGATGGCGGCGTCCCACACGCTGATGTCGCGTTGCTGCGAACCCACGTGGAAGGAGATACCGTAAGGAACCAGGCCCAGGTCACGGGCGAGGATCAGCAGGTCCATGGCCATGTCGGTCTGGCAGCCGAACTTGCGGGACAGTGGCCAGTCGGCAGTGGTGGAGCCTTCAGTCAGAATGCGCACATACACTTTCGAGCCCGGTGCGGCCTTGGCGATGTTGCGCAGGTCGGCTTCCGAGTCGGTGGCGTACAGGCGCACGCCCTTCTCGTAGAAGTAGCGGATGTCCTTGGACTTCTTGATGGTGTTGCCGTAGCTGATACGGTCGGCGCTGACACCGCGGCCCAGTACTTTGTCCAGCTCGTAGATCGAGGCGATGTCGAAGCTCGAACCTTTCTCTTTGAGCAGGTCGATGATTTCCACGGCCGGGTTGGCCTTGACCGCGTAGTAGACCTTGGCGAATTCGAAACCGGCGCGCAGGTCGTCATACGCCTGGCTGATCATCTGGGTGTCGATGAGTACGAACGGGGTTTCCTGCTTGTCAGCGAACGCCTTCATTTTCTGGAAGGTTTCACGCGCGAAATAGTCTTCGACCTGGATCGACATGCTCAGGGACTCCATGGGCAAACTGAAAGATTAAGTGGCTGCAAACTGAACGTCCTCCGTATCCCCACTTTGGTTCGCCTACTCAGTACTTGAGCCGGATGGATCGTTTCCAGCATGGACGTTCGGCGCGCACTTTAGGGCGTGAAGAATGCAGAATCAACAGGCAATCCGGGCGTGATCGACGTGGATCGACGACCAGCCATTTGAATAACCGACTCGTGTGACCGGCTGATGTTCCCTGCGATCTTTCAAGCGTAAAAAATTGTGGAATGGAGCGTGTTGGGCCCTTTGCGGTCAAGCCCGCTCCTACAGGGGATACGCGTTCCATGTGGGAGCGGGCTTGCCCGCGAAAGGGCCGGAGGTGTTCATATTTATGGCCACATTTTCCTGGTACCCCCGTACAGGAAATCGCCCATAAATTTTTTGTTACCGACTGGCGGATTTGCTGCTTTTGATGAGAAACATTACTATTCGCACCCTTATCTGCCTCCCCGATGACCCCGACCGTGTCCGGACACAAAGGCTTCCTCGACCATTACCATGAGCTGATCGGCACCTGGACGCGCAAGCTGCGCAGTCGTCAGCAGGCCGAGGACCTCACCCATGATGCCTTTGTCCGGGTACTGGAAACCCCGCGCGAGCAGGTGGAGCAGCCACGCGCCTACCTGCATCAGGCTGCGCGCAACATCGCTGTGGATGGCTTCCGTCGCGAGGACCGCCGCCAGGCGCTGGAGCGGGAAGCCTTCGAAGAAGGCGCAACCGGCAGTGGCGACCCGGAAGCCTACGTGCATGCCCTGGAGCTGGCCGACAGCGTCGAGCGGGCCCTGGCCGAGCTGCCACTCAACTGTCGGCAGGTGTTCATCTGGCAGAAGCTCGAAGGCCTGACCCAGGCCGAGATTGCCGAGCGCATGGGGTTGAGCAAGAACATGGTCGAAAAGTATATGATCCGCACGCTCCGGCACCTGCGTGAGCACCTGGATGTGTCGGCATGAAGAGTCAGGAGATCTTTTCGATGGAACAGCACGGTACCGATGCCGTCCGCGAGCAGGCGGCCGCATGGTTCGCCCGCGTGCAGGACGCACCTCGGGATGCCGGGCTGCACAAACAGTTGCGTGCCTGGCTGGCGAGCGACGAGCACCACCGGGAAGAATACGAGCATCTCTGCCGCGTGTGGCAGGCCGCCGACTTCATTCCGCGCCAGCGCCTGGAGGCGCTGTGCCAGCCAGACCCGGTACAGCAGCTGCCACGACGGCGTTTCATGCGCCAGGCGTTGGCCGCCAGTGTCGCGGCAGTGGCGCTGGCCCTGGGCTGGGGTGGCTGGCACTACCTGCAACTGAACCATCAGGGCAGCCTGCAGACGGCCTTCAATGAGCGCCGTCAGGTCGAACTGCCGGATGGCTCGCATCTCGAGCTCAATGGCAGCACGCAGTTGCAGGTGGAGTTCAGCGCCGGCCAGCGGCACGTGCGCCTGAACGCCGGTGAAGTGATGTTCAGCGTCGCCCATGACAGTAACCGGCCGTTTGTGGTCGACACTGCCCAGGGCAGTGTGATCGTCACAGGTACCCGCTTTGACGTACGCCTGGACCCAGCCAGCACCCGTGTGGCGGTGGAACAGGGGTCGGTGCGGGTGCAGGGCAAGGGCGCCTCGCTGGCGCAACTGACGGCCGGGCAGGGGTCGCATATAGATGAACAGGGCCTGGTCGCCGCACCCTATGCGGTCAATATCGGCGCCATGACCGCATGGCGTCAGGGGAAACTGGTGTTCGACAATGCAATCCTCGCCGAAGTAGTGGCCGAAGCTTCTCGCTACCGTAGCCAGCCATTGCGGGTCGCCCCTGGTAAAGTCGCCCGGCTGCGCCTGTCAGGCACCTTCAGCACCAACGACCCAGACGCTCTGCTGCGGGCCTTGCCGAGCATCCTGCCGGTGGCCATCAAGGCCCATGAAGACGGCTCCAGCGAAATAATCGCCAAATAGATTCAGGTTTTTTTTCACTCGTTCGTCTTCCTCGCCAGCTGCAACTGCCAAGCATTTCCATTTGCACGCGGTTGGCGTTTATTCCGCATTCCAGGATGTTTCGACGACGTGAACAACAACAAATCCCTTCCACGCTTTCGCGCCCTGGTGCTGGCCCTGGCGGTCAGCACTGTGGCCGTTGGCAGCCAGGCCGCAGAGGCCGGTAATACCCTCCAGATCCAGGCTCAGCCGTTGGGTTCGGCGCTGAACCAGCTCGGCCAGCAGACCAGCCTGCAGCTGTTTTTCAGCCCCGAGCTGGTCGCCGGTAAACAGGCCCCGGCGGTATCGGGCAACCTGACGCCGGTGCAGGCGCTGCAACAGCTGCTGCAAGGCAGCGGGCTCACCTTCGAGATGTCCCGGGACACCGTTGTGGTGAAGCCTCTGCCGACTACCCTTGACCTGGGCAGCGGCAGCCTGGAGCTGGCACCCACCGATATCAAGGTGGTCGGTGACTGGCTGGGGGATGCCCAGCAGAGCGTGGTACAGAACCACCCCGGGGCACGCACCGTGGTGCGCCGCGAGGCAATGGTGGAAAAGGGTGCAATGAATGTGCGCGACGTGCTGCGTGGCATCCCCGGCGTGCAAGTGCAGGACTCCAACGGAACCGGTGGCAGCGACCTGTCGCTGAACGTGGGCGTGCGTGGCCTTACTTCGCGCCTGTCGCCGCGCTCCACGGTACTGATCGATGGTATCCCGGCCGCCTTCGCGCCGTATGGCCAGCCACAGCTGTCAATGGCACCGATTTCCTCTGGCAACCTCGACAGCATCGACGTCGTGCGCGGTGCCGGTTCGGTGCGCTACGGCCCGCAGAACGTGGGCGGGGTGATCAACTTCGTAACCCGGGCGATTCCGCAAAAGGCCTCGGCAGAGCTGTCCACCACGCTGGAAACCTCCCGGCACGGTGGCTGGAAACACACCGAGTCAGCGTTCGTCGGCGGGACGGCCGACAATGGCATGGGCGTGGCGCTGTTGTACACCGGGGTGAATGGCAACGGTTACCGTGAAAGCAACAACGGCAACGACATCGACGACGTTATCCTCAAGACGCATTGGGCGCCAACCGATGTCGATGAGTTCTGGCTCAACTTCCATTATTACGATGGCCGTGCCGACATGCCGGGTGGCCTGACCCAGGCCCAATACGACAGCAACCCGTACCAGTCGCTGCGCGACTACGACTACTTCGCGGGCCGGCGCAAGGATGTGTCGTTCAAATGGCAGCGGCAGCTCGACGATGCCACCCAGTTCGAAGTGCTGACTTACTACACCGACAGTTTCCGCGGCAGCACCATTGCCTCGCGGGACATGAAGACGTTGTCGTCGTACCCGCGCAACTACCACACCTTTGCCATCGAACCCCGTGTTTCGCGCATCTTCTTTGCCGGCCCAACCACCCAGGAAGTCAGTGTCGGTTACCGTTACCTGAAGGAAGCGATGCGCGAACAGACGACTCGGCTGGCGCTGATCGACAACGTGCCGACGGTGACCCCGACTTCTGACGGCCACGTGTTCCAGGACCGCAGCGGCGGTACTGAAGCCAGCGCCTACTACATCGACGACAAGATCGACGTGGGCAACTGGACCATCACCCCTGGCGTGCGCTTCGAGCACATCAATACCGACTGGCGCGACCGCCCGGTACTGGACGCCAACAACCGCCCGGTAGCCGAGAAGAAGCGCAGCATCACCAGCAACGAGCCTTTGCCGGCACTGAGCGTGATGTACCACGTTTCCGATGCCTGGAAGGTGTTCGCCAACTACGAGACTTCGTTCGGTAGCCTGCAGTACTTCCAGCTGGGCCAGGGCGGTTCTGGCAACAGTACGGCCAATGGCCTGGAGCCGGAGAAGGCCAAGACCTACGAAATCGGTACCCGTTATGACAATGGTGGCTTTGCCGGTGAGCTGACGGCGTTCTACATCGACTTCGATGATGAGCTGCAGTACATCAGCAACGACGTGGGCTGGACCAACCTGGGGGCGACCAGGCACCAGGGTGTCGAGGCCTCGGTGCGCTATGACCTGGCCGGGCTGGACCCGCGCCTGGACGGGCTGTCGGTGAGCGGTGGCTACACCTATACCCGCGCAACCTATGAAGGGGATATCCCGGGATTCAAGGGCCGTGACCTGCCGTTCTATTCACGCCAGGTGGCCACTGCCGGGGTGCGTTACGCGGTCAACCACTGGACCTGGAACCTGGATGCCTACGCCCAATCCAGGCAGCGCGCACCCGGCACCGGAATCAATGCCGATGGCAGTTTCAATGGCGACTACATCACCGAGCCGAGTGCTGACGGGCGGTATGGCGATATTCCGGGCTACGTGACCTGGCATGCCCGTGGCGGTTATGAATTCGGGCCGCAGTTGTCCAACCTGAAGCTGGCGGCGGGGGTGAAGAACCTGTTTGACAAGCAGTATTTCACCCGCTCCAGTGACAACAATGCCGGCCTCTATGTGGGTGAACCACGGACCTTCTATGTGCAGGCCAGTGTAGGGTTTTGATCCGAGGCTGCCAGGCCGCTTTGCAGCCCTTCGCGGGTACCGAGAGCCTCCAGGCCTTCGAGGTTTGGGGGTAGGAGCGGGTTTACCCGCGAAAGGGCCGGGCCTGCTGGCCAATTTCACCAGCCGCTCACCGTTGCCGCCGCTACCGTATTCGCGGGTAAACCCGCTCCTACACA
>NZ_JBICKE010000137.1:0-846 GCF_043103865.1 Pseudomonas sp. yb_5 | reverse complement strand
GGTGCATGGTTTGAGCCCCGTTACATCTTCCGCGCAGGCCGACTCGACTAGTGAGCTATTACGCTTTCTTTAAAGGGTGGCTGCTTCTAAGCCAACCTCCTAGCTGTCTAAGCCTTCCCACATCGTTTCCCACTTAACCATGACTTTGGGACCTTAGCTGACGGTCTGGGTTGTTTCCCTTTTCACGACGGACGTTAGCACCCGCCGTGTGTCTCCCATGCTCGGCACTTGTAGGTATTCGGAGTTTGCATCGGTTTGGTAAGTCGGGATGACCCCCTAGCCGAAACAGTGCTCTACCCCCTACAGTGATACATGAGGCGCTACCTAAATAGCTTTCGAGGAGAACCAGCTATCTCCGAGCTTGATTAGCCTTTCACTCCGATCCACAGGTCATCCGCTAACTTTTCAACGGTAGTCGGTTCGGTCCTCCAGTCAGTGTTACCTAACCTTCAACCTGCCCATGGATAGATCGCCCGGTTTCGGGTCTATACCCAGCGACTAAACGCCCTATTAAGACTCGCTTTCGCTACGCCTCCCCTATTCGGTTAAGCTCGCCACTGAATATAAGTCGCTGACCCATTATACAAAAGGTACGCAGTCACCTAACAAAGTAGGCTCCCACTGCTTGTACGCATACGGTTTCAGGTTCTATTTCACTCCCCTCTCCGGGGTTCTTTTCGCCTTTCCCTCACGGTACTGGTTCACTATCGGTCAGTCAGTAGTATTTAGCCTTGGAGGATGGTCCCCCCATATTCAGACAAAGTTTCTCGTGCTCCGTCCTACTCGATTTCATTGACAAGAGATTTTCGTGTACGGGGCTATCACCCACTATGGCCGCACTTTCCA
>NZ_JBICKE010000136.1:0-61309 GCF_043103865.1 Pseudomonas sp. yb_5 | reverse complement strand
GTTGTGGCCAAAATCATCGAGTAATCACTCGACCGATTGAAAAAAACCCCCGCTCAGCGGGGGTTTTTTTTATTGGGTTGACACTAAATGGGGGCGTCTATAGAATCACGCCTCCTTTTAGCGGGCGTAGTGCGTCCGTTGGGAACAGCCTGGAGTCTGAAATCCAATGCAAAATCAGCAAATCCGTATCAGGTTGAAGGCTTTCGACCATCGCCTGATCGACCAATCCACCCAGGAAATCGTGGAAACCGCGAAACGTACTGGTGCACAAGTGCGTGGTCCAATTCCACTGCCTACCCGCAAAGAGCGTTTCACCGTTCTGGTTTCCCCGCACGTCAACAAAGACGCGCGCGACCAGTACGAGATTCGCACTCATAAGCGTGTTCTGGACATCGTCCAGCCAACGGATAAAACCGTTGACGCGCTGATGAAGCTTGATCTGGCGGCAGGTGTGGAAGTACAGATCAGCCTCGGCTAAGACTTCGGTCTAGTCGTGTAACGCTCTGAAATGGGCGGCCATAGCGGGTGAAAGCCCCGTACACTCATGAGGTTTACAACATGACTATTGGTGTAATCGGTCGCAAGTGCGGTATGACCCGCATTTTCACCGAAGAAGGTGTCTCCATTCCGGTCACGGTCATTGAGATCGAGCCGAATCGCGTCACCCAGTTCAAAACTGAAGAAACCGATGGCTACCGTGCAGTGCAAGTCACTGTCGGCGAGCGTCGTGCTTCGCGTGTGACTGCCGCTCAGGCAGGCCACTTCGCCAAGGCCAACGTTGCCGCTGGTCGCGGTGTTTGGGAGTTCCGTCTTGAAGAAGGCGATTTCCAGGCTGGCGATCTGATCAAAGCTGAACTCTTCACTGCAGGCCAGCTGGTTGACGTTACTGGTCAGTCCAAAGGTAAAGGCTTCGCCGGTACCATCAAGCGCTGGAACTTCCGTGGTCAGGACAACACCCACGGTAACTCCGTGTCGCACCGTGTTCCTGGTTCCATCGGCCAGTGCCAGACTCCTGGTCGTGTGTTCAAGGGCAAGAAAATGTCCGGTCACATGGGCGCCGAGCGCGTGACTGTTCAGTCCCTGGAAGTAGTTCGCGTAGACGCTGAGCGCAACCTGCTGCTGATCAAGGGTGCCGTACCTGGCGCTACTGGCGGCGACGTGGTTGTACGTCCAGCTGTCAAGGCTCGCGGTTAAGGGGAAACTGACATGCAACTTAATGTAAATGACGCTCAGGCGATCGAAGTTTCCGAACTGACTTTCGGTGGCGAATTCAACGAGACGCTGGTTCACCAAGCAGTCGTGGCCTACATGGCCGGCGGCCGTCAGGGCACCAAGCAGCAGAAGACCCGTTCCGACGTGGCTGGTGGCGGTAAGCGCCCATGGCGTCAGAAGGGTACTGGCCGTGCTCGTGCTGGTACCACTCGTGGTCCGATCTGGCGTGGCGGTGGTGTAACCTTCGCAGCTCGCCCACAAGATCACTCGCAGAAGCTCAACAAGAAGATGTATCGCGCAGCTCTGCGCTCCATCCTCGCTGAGCTGGTGCGTAGCGACCGTCTGGTCGTGGTTCAGGACTTCGCTGTTGAAGCACCGAAAACCAAAGATCTGCTGAACAAGCTGAACGGCATGGGTCTGAGCGATGTATTGATCGTTTCCGACGCTGTTGATCAGAACCTGTACCTGGCTGCTCGTAACCTGCCGCACGTCGATGTACGTGACGTACAAGGTTCCGACCCGGTCAGTCTGATCGCATACGAGAAAGTGTTGATCACTGTCTCGGCCGTGAAGAAATTCGAGGAGCTGCTGGGATGAACCAGGAACGCGTATTCAAAGTCCTCCTTGGCCCGCACGTTTCCGAGAAGGCTACCGTTCTGGCTGAGAAGAAAGGCCAGTTCGTATTCAAGGTTGCTACTGATGCAACCAAGCTGGAAATCAAGAAAGCTGTCGAAGGCCTGTTCAACGTAAAAGTTGAAAACGTGTCGACTGTTAACGTTCTGGGTAAAACCAAGCGTACCGCACGTGGTCTGGGCAAGCGTAATGACTGGAAGAAGGCGATCGTCTCCCTTCAGCCAGGCCAAGATCTCGATTTCAGCAGCAGTGCTGAGTAAGGAAGGGGTGCATCATGGCAATCGTTAAATGCAAACCGACTTCCCCTGGCCGCCGTTTCGTGGTCAAGGTGGTCAACAAGGAGCTGCACAAAGGCGCTCCTCACGCACCGCTGATCGAGAAAAAATCGAAGTCTGGTGGTCGTAACAACAATGGCCGCATTACCACTCGTCACGTTGGTGGTGGTCACAAGCAGCATTACCGTCTGGTCGACTTCCGTCGCAACGACAAAGATGGCATTCCAGCCACTGTCGAGCGTATCGAATACGATCCGAACCGTACTGCTCACATCGCCCTGCTGTGCTACGCAGACGGTGAGCGTCGCTACATCATCGCGCCTAAGGGCGTGAGCGCTGGCGACCAGCTGATCGCAGGTGCCCTGGCCCCAATCAAGGCCGGTAACTCCCTGCAGCTGCGCAACATTCCAGTAGGTAGCACCATTCACGGCATCGAACTGAAGCCGGGTAAAGGTGCTCAGATCGCTCGTTCCGCTGGTGCTTCGGCTCAGCTGATCGCTCGCGAAGGTGTCTACGTGACCCTGCGTCTGCGCTCTGGTGAAATGCGTAAAGTCCTGGCTGAGTGCCGTGCGACCCTGGGCGAAGTCTCGAACTCCGAGCACAGCCTGCGTTCGCTGGGTAAAGCTGGTGCCAAACGCTGGCGCGGCGTTCGCCCAACCGTTCGTGGTGTTGCCATGAACCCGGTTGACCACCCACACGGTGGTGGTGAAGGTCGTACCTCCGGTGGTCGTCATCCGGTATCGCCATGGGGCTTCCCAACCAAGGGTGCTAAAACCCGTGGTAATAAGCGTACCGACAACATGATCGTCCGTCGTCGCAAGTAACTAGAGGGATACGACAGTGCCACGTTCTCTGAAAAAAGGTCCTTTTATCGATCTTCACCTGTTGAAGAAGGTCGAAGTGGCGGTGGAGAAGAACGATCGCAAGCCAGTTAAAACCTGGTCGCGTCGCTCGATGATCCTGCCACAAATGGTCGGTCTGACCATCGCGGTTCACAACGGTCGCCAGCATGTTCCAGTTCTCGTGAACGAAGACATGGTCGGCCACAAACTGGGCGAGTTCGCCGGTACCCGCACCTATCGCGGGCACGTGGCTGACAAGAAAGCCAAGCGTTAAGGGGTAAGGAAATGGAAGTAGCCGCTAAGTTGTCGGGCGCTCGCATCTCCGCCCAGAAAGCCCGCTTGGTCGCCGACCAGATCCGCGGGAAGAAGGTGGGCGAAGCGCTCAACCTGTTGGCCTTCAGCAGCAAAAAAGCCGCTGAAATCATGAAGAAAGTCCTCGAGTCGGCCGTAGCCAACGCCGAACACAACGAAGGCGCAGACGTTGATGACCTGAAGGTCTCCACCGTCTTCGTCAACGAAGGGCGTTCGCTGAAGCGCATCATGCCACGTGCCAAAGGCCGTGCTGATCGCATCGTCAAGCGGTCTTGCCATATCACTGTCAAGGTTGCGGACAAGTAACGGAGTCGATCAGATGGGTCAGAAAGTACATCCCACTGGCATTCGCCTGGGAATCGTCAAGGAGCACACCTCCGTCTGGTACGCAGACGGTGCTACTTACGCAGATTACCTGTTGAAGGATCTGAAAACGCGTGAGTACCTCCAAGACAAACTAAAAAGCGCGTCCGTAAGCCGTATCGATATTCATCGTCCGGCTCAAACTGCACGCATCACCATCCACACCGCTCGTCCCGGTATCGTTATCGGTAAGAAAGGTGAAGATGTCGAGAAGCTGCGTCAGGACCTGACCAAGCAGATGGGTGTGCCTGTGCACATCAACATCGAAGAGATCCGCAAGCCGGAACTCGACGCTATGCTGGTTGCGCAGAGCGTAGCTCAGCAGCTGGAACGCCGTGTAATGTTCCGTCGCGCCATGAAGCGCGCGGTACAGAACGCCATGCGTATTGGTGCCAAGGGCATCAAGATCCAGGTGAGCGGTCGTCTCGGCGGTGCTGAGATTGCTCGTACCGAGTGGTATCGCGAAGGTCGTGTGCCTCTGCACACCCTGCGTGCCGATATCGACTACAACACCTACGAAGCTCACACCACTTACGGTGTGATCGGTGTGAAGGTTTGGATCTTCAAGGGCGAAGTTATTGGTGGTCGCCAAGAAGAACTGAAACCACAAGCACCAGCGCCTCGTAAAAAAGCTGCTAAGTAAGGGGTACGCCAAATGTTGCAACCAAAGCGTACAAAATTCCGCAAGCAGATGACTGGCCACAACCGTGGTCTGGCACTGCGCGGTAGCAAAGTCAGCTTCGGCGAATTCGCCCTGAAAGCTGTTGCTCGCGGTCGCCTCACCGCTCGCCAGATCGAGTCTGCACGTCGTGCACTGACCCGTCACGTTAAGCGTGGCGGTAAGATCTGGATCCGTGTGTTCCCGGACAAGCCGATCTCCAAGAAACCTCTCGAGGTTCGTATGGGTAAAGGTAAGGGCTCCGTGGAGTACTGGGTTGCCCAGATTCAGCCAGGCAAAGTCCTGTACGAGATCGAGGGTGTTTCTGAAGAGCTGGCGCGCGAAGCTTTCGCCCTGGCTGCTGCAAAGCTGCCTCTCGCCACCTCCTTTGTTAAGCGGACGGTGATGTGATGAAAGCGAATGAACTTCGTGAAAAATCGGCACAGCAACTGAACGAGCAACTGCTCGGCTTGCTGCGCGACCAGTTCAATCTGCGTATGCAGAAAGCAACTGGCCAGTTGGGGCAGTCGCACCTGCTCTCGCAAGTTAAGCGTGACATCGCTCGCGTGAAAACTGTGCTCAACCAGCAGGCAGGTAAGTGATCATGGCTGAAGCTGAAAAAACCGTCCGTACGCTGACTGGCCGTGTCGTCAGCGACAAAATGGACAAGACCATCACCGTTCTGATCGAGCGTCGCGTAAAGCACCCGATCTACGGTAAATACGTTAAGCGTTCGACTAAGCTGCACGCGCACGACGAAGCCAACCAGTGCAAGATCGGCGACAAGGTTTCCATCCGTGAAACCCGTCCGCTGGCCAAGACCAAGTCCTGGGCACTGGTTGAAGTCCTCGAACGCGCTGTTGAAGTCTAAGGGCTAGGGGTCGGAGAAATTTTATGATTCAGACTCAATCCATGCTCGATGTGGCCGATAACAGCGGCGCTCGTCGCGTCATGTGCATCAAGGTACTCGGCGGTTCGCACCGCCGTTACGCCGGCATCGGTGACATCATCAAGGTTACCGTCAAGGAAGCAATTCCGCGCGGTAAGGTCAAAAAAGGCCAAGTGATGACCGCTGTTGTCGTACGTACCCGTCACGGTGTTCGTCGCGCTGACGGTTCCATCATTCGTTTCGACGGCAACGCTGCTGTTCTGCTGAACAACAAGCAAGAGCCGATCGGCACTCGCATCTTCGGGCCAGTGACCCGTGAGCTTCGTACTGAGAAGTTCATGAAGATCGTCTCGCTCGCCCCTGAAGTGCTGTAAGGAGATCCGACATGCAAAAGATTCGTCGTGACGACGAGATCATCGTGATCGCCGGCAAAGACAAAGGTAAGCGCGGTAAGGTGCTGAAGGTTCTGGCTGATGACCGTCTGGTTATCGGTGGCGTGAACCTGGTCAAGCGTCATACCAAGCCTAACCCGATGGCGGGCGTACAGGGCGGTATCGTCGAGAAAGAAGCGCCTCTGCACGCTTCCAACGTTGCCATCTTCAACGGTGAAACCAACAAGGCTGACCGCGTTGGTTTCAAAGTAGAAGACGGTAAAAAAATTCGTGTCTTCAAGTCGACCCAAAAAGCGGTTGATGCTTGAACACTGCTAGGTAGAAGACCATGGCACGACTGAAAGAGATTTACCGGAACGAAATCGCTCCTAAGCTTAAGGAAGAACTTAAGCTGTCGAACGTGATGGAAGTTCCGCGCGTTACCAAGATCACCCTGAACATGGGTCTGGGCGAAGCGATCGGCGACAAGAAAGTCATCGAGCACGCTGTTGCCGACCTGGAAAAGATCACCGGTCAAAAGCCGGTCGTGACTTTCGCTCGCAAATCCATCGCTGGCTTCAAAGTCCGCGAAGGCTGGCCGATCGGCGTCAAGGTGACCCTGCGTAGCGACAAGATGTACGAATTCCTGGACCGCCTGCTGGCGATCTCCCTGCCTCGGGTTCGCGACTTCCGCGGCCTGAATGCCAAGTCCTTCGATGGTCGTGGCAACTACAGCATGGGCGTGAAAGAGCAGATCATCTTCCCGGAAATCGACTACGACAAGATCGATGCTCTGCGCGGTTTGGACATCACCCTGACCACCACTGCTCGTTCGGACGACGAAGGCCGCGCTCTGCTGCGTGCTTTCAAGTTCCCGTTCCGCAACTGATTGGAGTAGGAAAATGGCCAAGAAGAGCATGAAGAACCGCGAGCTGAAGCGTCAGCTCACGGTAGCAAAGTTCGCCAAGAAGCGTGCTGAGCTGAAAGCGACCATCGTTAACCAGAATGCCTCTCCAGAAGAGCGTTTTGCTGCCGTTGTCGCTCTGCAGAAGCAGCCACGTGACGCTAGCGCTTCGCGCCTGCGCAACCGTTGCCGCCTGACCGGTCGTCCTCACGGTGTATACCGTAAGTTCGGCCTGGGCCGTAACATGCTGCGTCAAGCTGCAATGCGTGGTGACGTGCCGGGTCTGGTCAAGGCCTCCTGGTAATCGCTGCAGGCAAGGCGCTGGTGGAAGGGGAGCAATCTTCCGACCGCCGGTGACCTCGCCAACAAACAAGCCCCTATATGGGGCTTGTTTCGTTTCTGCCTTGTGTCTAGAATGACCGGCTCACCTGAGCCTGGGTTTTTGCCCAATCCGTTCGGGTGGTTGTCATAGCCGCAAGGCTAATAATTCTTGTATCAGGAGCATCTAGCCCATGAGTATGCAGGACCCGTTAGCGGACATGCTAACTCGCATCCGTAATGCCCAGATGGCTGAAAAGTCCGTCGTAAGCATGCCTTCCTCTACCCTGAAGGTCGCGGTTGCCAAAGTTCTGAAGGACGAAGGTTACATCGCTGGCTACCAGGTAACTGGTGAGGCCAAGCCTTCCCTGTCGATCGAACTGAAGTACTTCGAAGGCCGTCCGGTCATCGAGGAACTGAAGCGCTCCAGCCGTCCAGGCCTGCGCCAGTACAAGGCCGTCACCGATCTGCCGAAAGTACGTGGCGGTCTGGGCGTGTCTATCGTCTCCACCAACAAAGGTGTGATGACGGATCGCGCTGCGCGCGCTGCCGGTGTCGGCGGCGAAGTTCTGTGCACAGTGTTCTAAGGGGGGATAGACATGTCTCGCGTCGCTAAGAACCCCGTTAAGCTGCCATCCGGTGTCGAAGTCAAATTCGCCGGTCAGCAGCTTTCGGTGAAGGGTGCCAAAGGTACTCTCGAACTGAACGTTCACTCGTCTGTTGAAGTTACCGAAGAGTCTGGTGAGCTGCGTTTCGTCGCTCGCAATGGTGACCAGCAAGCTCGTGCCATGGCCGGTACCACCCGCGCTCTGGTCAACAACATGGTCCAAGGCGTAAGCCAAGGCTTCGAGCGCAAGCTCCAGCTGGTCGGTGTTGGTTACAAGGCACAGGCTAAAGGCACCGTCCTGAACCTGGCCCTGGGCTTCTCTCACCCAGTGGACTACGAACTGCCAGCCGGTATCACCGCTGAAACACCTAGCCAGACCGACATCCTGATCAAGGGTATCGACAAGCAGCTGGTAGGTCAGGTGGCCGCTGAAATCCGCGACTTCCGTCCGCCAGAGCCTTACAAAGGTAAAGGTGTGCGTTACGCGGACGAAGTAGTCCGTCGTAAAGAAGCCAAGAAGAAGTAGGGCCTAGTAAATGACCGACAAAAAAGTTATTCGACTGCGTCGCGCTCGCAAAGCACGTCTCAAGATGCACGAACTCGAAGTCGTGCGCCTGTGCGTGTTCCGCTCCTCGCAGCACATCTACGCCCAGGTCATTTCGGCCGACGGCAGCAAGGTTCTGGCAAGCGCCTCGACCTTGGACAAAGACCTGCGTGATGGCGCCACTGGCAACATCGACGCGGCCACTAAGGTTGGCAAGCTGGTAGCTGAGCGTGCGAAAGCCGCCGGTGTATCTCAAGTTGCCTTTGACCGTTCCGGCTTCAAGTACCATGGCCGCGTCAAAGCGCTGGCTGATGCTGCTCGTGAAGGCGGGCTGGAGTTCTAAGTTATGGCAAATAACGATCAAAAGCGCGACGAAGGCTACATCGAGAAGCTGGTTCAAGTTAACCGCGTTGCCAAAACCGTAAAAGGCGGCCGTATCTTCACCTTCACCGCGTTGACCGTGGTTGGTGATGGTAAAGGTCGTGTTGGCTTCGGCCGTGGCAAGTCGCGCGAAGTACCAGCCGCGATCCAGAAAGCCATGGAAGCTGCTCGCCGCAACATGATCCAGGTTGACCTGAAGGGCACCACCCTGCAGTACGCCACCAAGGCTGCCCACGGCGCCTCGAAGGTTTACATGCAGCCTGCCTCGGAAGGTACCGGTATCATCGCCGGTGGCGCAATGCGTGCTGTCCTGGAAGTTGCTGGTGTTCAGAACGTTCTGGCCAAGTGCTACGGTTCGACCAACCCAGTGAACGTGGTTTACGCCACCTTCAAGGGTCTGAAAGCCATGCAATCTCCTGAATCCATTGCCGCCAAGCGTGGCAAGAGCGTCGAGGAGATCTTCTGATCATGGCAACCGTAAAAGTAACGCTGATCAAGAGCGTCTCGGGCCGTCTGCCTAACCACAAGCTGTGTGTTAAAGGCCTGGGTCTGCGTCGCATCGGTCACACTGTAGAAGTCCAGGATACTCCCGAGAACCGCGGGATGATCAACAAGGCTTACTACATGCTGAAGGTCGAGGGCTAATCGATGAAACTCAATGATCTGAGTCCAGCGCCGGGTTCCCGTCGCGAGAAGCATCGTCCAGGTCGTGGTATCGGTAGCGGTCTGGGTAAGACCGGCGGCCGTGGCCACAAAGGTCAGACTTCCCGTTCGGGTGGTTCGATCGCTCCTGGCTTCGAAGGCGGTCAACAGCCGCTGCACCGTCGCCTGCCGAAGTTCGGCTTCGTTTCCCTGAAGGCCATGGACCGCGCCGAAGTGCGTCTGTCCGAGCTGGCTAAAGTGGAAGGCGACGTGATCTCCGTGCAATCCCTGAAGGATGCCAACGTGATCAACCAGCACATTCAGCGTGTGAAAATCATGCTGTCTGGCGAAGTTACTCGCGCAGTCACCATCAAGGGTATCGCAGCCACCAAGGGTGCGCGTGCGGCTATCGAAGCAGCTGGCGGCAAATTCGAGGAATAAATGGCTAAGCAAGGTGCTCTCTCTTCGCTCGGTAAGGGCGGGATGTCGGAACTCTGGGCTCGTCTGCGCTTTCTGTTCATGGCGATCATCGTCTATCGGATAGGTGCGCATATCCCGGTTCCCGGCATCAATCCGGACCGTCTGGCGGATCTGTTTCGGCAGAATGAGGGGACCATTCTTAGCTTGTTCAACATGTTTTCCGGTGGCGCGCTCGAACGCATGAGCATCTTTGCACTGGGGATCATGCCGTACATTTCGGCATCGATCATCATGCAGTTGATGACGGCGGTCAGCCCGCAACTGGAGCAGTTGAAGAAGGAAGGTGAAGCTGGCCGTCGCAAGATCAGCCAGTACACCCGCTACGGCACCGTTATCCTGGCACTGGTCCAAGCCATTGGCATGTCCATTGGCCTGGCCAACCAGGGCGTGGCGTTTTCTGTAGGCCTGGGCTTCCACGTCGTCGCTGTTTCCACTTTCGTGGCAGGCGCGATGTTCATGATGTGGCTGGGCGAGCAGATCACCGAGCGCGGTGTGGGCAACGGTATCTCGATGTTGATCTTCGCAGGTATCGTTGCCGGTCTTCCGAGAGCAATCGGGCAGTCTTTCGAGTCTGCACGCACAGGCGATATCAACATTTTCGCCCTGGTCGCTATCGGTCTGCTGGCAGTAGCGATTATCGGTTTTGTGGTGTTCATTGAGCGTGGTCAGCGTCGTATCGCCGTTCATTACGCCAAGCGTCAGCAGGGCCGCAAGGTCTTCGCTGCGCAGACCAGCCACTTGCCGTTGAAGGTGAACATGGCGGGGGTTATCCCGGCCATTTTCGCGAGCAGCATTCTGCTGTTCCCGGCTTCGCTGGGTGCCTGGTTTGGTCAGTCCGAAGGTATGGGCTGGCTGCAGGACATCTCGCAGTCGATCGCTCCTGGTCAGCCGTTGAACATTCTGCTGTTTAGTGCAGGGATCATTTTCTTCTGCTTCTTCTACACAGCGTTGATGTTCAACCCGAAAGACGTAGCGGAAAACCTGAAGAAGTCCGGTGCCTTTATTCCGGGCATCCGTCCTGGTGAGCAGTCGGCGCGCTACATTGATGGCGTTCTGACCCGTTTGACCATGTTCGGTGCTCTTTACATGATGGCCGTCTGCCTTCTGCCCCAGTTCCTGGTGGTGGCAGCAAATGTGCCGTTCTACCTTGGCGGGACCTCGTTGCTGATTGTGGTAGTGGTTGTGATGGACTTCATGTCCCAAGTACAATCGCACCTCGTTTCGCACCAGTACGAATCCCTGATGAAGAAAGCCAACCTGAAAGGCTACGGTGGCAGCGGTCTGCTGCGCTGATACGCCCCTAAGGTTCGAGGAGTCGGTAATGAAAGTTCGTGCATCGGTGAAAAAGCTGTGCCGTAACTGCAAGATCATCCGTCGCGAAGGCGTCGTACGAGTGATCTGCAGCGCGGAACCGCGTCACAAACAGCGCCAAGGCTGAGTGTGATCTGCGCTTCAAACCCAGCAGCTAGTGTGCTGCTGGGTTGATTATTCGTTTCTACAGCGATATTATCTCGCGCCCTATTTCTTGGCTTCCGGGGCGTAGGTAGCTGTCAATTGGAGTCCCACTGAATGGCCCGTATTGCAGGCGTCAACATTCCAGATAACAAGCATACTGTTATCTCGCTGACCTACATCTATGGTGTCGGTCGCACAACTGCACAGAAGATTTGTGCAGACGCTGGTGTAAACCCAGCCGCTAAGATCAAGGATCTGAGCGACGAGCAAATCGAAACCCTGCGTGGCGAAGTCGCGAAGTTCACCACCGAAGGTGACCTGCGTCGTGACGTCAACATGAAGATCAAGCGCTTGATGGACCTGGGTTGCTACCGCGGCCTGCGTCATCGTAAAGGTCTGCCGGTTCGCGGTCAGCGCACCAAGACCAACGCACGCACCCGTAAGGGCCCGCGTAAGCCGATCCGCAAGTAATCGCCCAGGAATATAGACATGGCAAAACCTGCTGCTCGTCCTCGTAAGAAAGTCAAAAAGACAGTGGTTGATGGCATCGCCCACATCCATGCTTCTTTCAACAACACCATCGTGACCATCACCGACCGTCAGGGCAATGCTTTGTCCTGGGCGACCTCCGGTGGTTCGGGTTTCCGTGGTTCGCGCAAATCCACCCCGTTCGCAGCCCAGATCGCTGCTGAGCGTGCTGGTCAAGCTGCGCTGGAATACGGTCTGAAGAACCTCGACGTTAACGTCAAGGGTCCAGGTCCAGGTCGTGAGTCCGCCGTTCGTGCATTGAACAGCTGCGGCTACAAGATCGCCAGCATCACCGACGTGACGCCAATCCCGCACAACGGGTGCCGTCCGCCGAAGAAGCGTCGCGTGTAATCAGGAGACAGAAGAATGGCACGTTACATTGGTCCAAAATGCAAACTGTCTCGTCGTGAAGGCACTGACCTGTTCCTGAAGAGCGGCGTTCGCGCTCTGGAATCGAAGTGCAATATCGAAGCAGCCCCAGGTATCCACGGCCAGCGCCGTGGCCGTCAGTCCGACTACGGCACCCAGCTGCGTGAGAAACAAAAAGTCCGTCGTATCTACGGTGTTCTGGAGCGTCAGTTCCGCGGTTACTACCAAGCTGCTGCCTCGAAAAAAGGCGCAACCGGTGAGAACCTGCTGCAACTGCTCGAGTGCCGTCTGGATAACGTCGTTTACCGTATGGGCTTCGGCTCGACTCGTTCCGAGTCCCGTCAGCTGGTTTCGCACAAAGCGATCAGCGTCAACGGTAAAACTGTAAACATTCCATCCTACCAAGTTCGTCCGGGTGACGTGGTCGCAGTCCGCGAGAAATCGCTGGGCCAGTTGCGCATTGTTCAAGCCCTTGAACTGTGCGCCCAGCGTGGCCGCGTTGAGTGGGTTGACGTGGATGCTGCTAAAAAGTCGGGCGTTTTCAAGAACGTTCCTGCTCGCAGCGACCTGTCTGCCGACATCAACGAAAACCTGATTGTCGAGCTCTACTCCAAGTAAGGGCTAGAAAATAGGTGCATCCATGCAGATTTCGGTAAATGAGTTCCTGACTCCCCGCCATATTGATGTGCAGGTAGTCAGTCCGACCCGCGCCAAGATTACGCTCGAGCCTCTCGAGCGTGGTTTCGGCCATACCCTGGGCAACGCGCTGCGCCGCATCCTGTTGTCCTCCATGCCTGGCTGTGCAGTAGTCGAGGCCGAGATCGATGGCGTACTCCATGAGTACTCCGCGATCGAAGGTGTTCAGGAAGACGTAATTGAAATCCTGTTGAACCTGAAAGGCCTGGCTATCAAACTGCATGGTCGTGACGAAGTTACGCTGACCTTGTCGAAAAAGGGTTCGGGGGTGGTTACCGCTGCCGATATTCAGCTGGATCACGATGTCGAGATCGTCAACCCCGATCACGTAATCGCGAACCTGGCGTCGAACGGCGCTCTGAACATGAAGCTCACTGTAGCTCGTGGTCGTGGTTACGAGCCGGCCGACTCCCGTCAAACCGACGAAGACGAAAGCCGTAGCATTGGCCGTCTGCAGTTGGACGCTTCGTTCAGCCCGGTGCGTCGTATCGCCTATGTGGTCGAGAACGCCCGTGTTGAACAGCGTACCAACTTGGACAAACTGGTCATTGATCTGGAAACCAACGGCACCCTGGATCCTGAAGAGGCTATCCGCCGCGCTGCGACCATTCTGCAACAGCAGCTGGCCGCGTTCGTCGACCTCAAGGGTGACAGCGAGCCTGTCGTAGTCGAGCAGGAAGACGAGATCGATCCGATCCTGCTGCGTCCGGTTGACGACCTGGAACTGACTGTACGTTCGGCCAACTGCCTCAAGGCGGAGAACATCTACTACATCGGCGACCTGATTCAGCGTACCGAAGTAGAGCTGTTGAAGACTCCTAACCTGGGTAAGAAGTCCCTGACTGAAATCAAGGACGTTCTGGCCTCTCGTGGTCTGTCTCTCGGCATGCGCCTCGACAACTGGCCGCCTGCAAGTCTTAAGAAAGACGACAAGGCGACCGCCTGATCGTCGTAATCACCGAACGTAGTGTTTGGTAAGGAATGAATCATGCGTCATCGTAAAAGTGGACGTCACCTGAGCCGCACCAGCTCTCACCGCAAGGCTATGTTCCAGAACATGGCAGTGTCGCTGATCGAGCACGAGCTGATCAAAACCACCCTGCCGAAAGCCAAGGAACTGCGCCGCGTTGCCGAGCCGCTGATCACCCTGGCCAAGGAAGACAGCGTTGCTAACCGTCGTCTGGCCTTCGACCGTACCCGTTCGAAGTCCGCTGTTGGCAAACTGTTCAACGATCTGGGCAAGCGTTACGCCACCCGTCAGGGCGGCTACCTGCGCATCCTGAAGTGCGGTTTCCGCGCTGGCGACAACGCGCCTATGGCGTACGTCGAGCTGGTTGATCGTCCGGTCGGCGGTGCTGTAGAAGCTGCTGAGTAAGACGTTCTGTCTGCTACAAAAAACCGGGCCTAGTGCCCGGTTTTTTGTTTGCACATCTATTGTTTATTTCTATTGATGTAAGTCATGTAATAAATTTGTGCCTGTAATCTCGCTCGGCAATACTCTCTTCACAGCCGATTAGCCGGCGCTTGAAGACCGATAAGGAGAGCCCATGAGCAAGATTCTCACTACCGCTAGCGGTGCACCTGTAGCCGACAACCAGAACTCCCGCTCCGCCGGCCCGCGCGGTCCGCTGCTGCTCGACGACTTCCACCTGATCGAGAAGCTCGCCCATTTCAACCGCGAGAACATTCCAGAACGCCGCGTCCATGCCAAAGGCTCGGGTGCCTATGGCACTTTTACCGTTACTCACGATATTACCGGCTATACCAGCGCCAAGCTGTTCGAAGAGATCGGTAAACAAACTGAGACTTTCTTACGTTTTTCCACCGTTGGTGGCGAGCGCGGTTCGGCAGATACCGAGCGTGACCCGCGCGGTTTCGCGGTGAAGTTTTACACCGAGGAAGGCAACTGGGACATCGTCGGTAACAACACGCCAGTATTCTTCATTCGCGACCCACTGAAGTTCCCGGACTTTATCCACACCCAGAAGCGCCATCCGCAGTCCAACCTGAAGAACGCTCAGATGATGTGGGATTTCTGGTCGCACTCTCCTGAAGCGCTGCACCAGGTAACCATCCTCTTTTCCGACCGTGGCATTCCGGACGGCTACCGCCATATGCATGGCTTTGGCAGCCATACCTACAGCCTCATCAATGCAAAGGGTGAGCGCACTTGGGTCAAGTGGCACTTCAAGACTCAACAAGGCATCAAGAACCTCACCCCGGCAGACGCTGCACGCCTTGCAGGTACCGACCCGGATTACGCTCAGCGAGATCTGTTTGAGGCCATCGAACGTGGCGACTACCCGCGCTGGACGGTCTGCATTCAGGTGATGAGCGAAGCCGAGGCTGCTAGCCGTGACGAGAACCCATTCGACGTGACCAAGACATGGTCGCAGAAGGACTATCCGCTCATCGAGGTGGGTGTGCTGGAGCTCAATCGTAACCCGCTCAACTATTTCGCAGAGGTCGAGCAGGCCGCGTTCGGGCCGAGCAATATGGTGCCCGGCGTCGGTCTTTCGCCAGACCGCATGCTGCAAGGCCGCGTATTCGCCTACGCTGATGCGCACCGCTATCGCGTGGGTACCAATCACCAGCAATTGCCAGTCAACGCGCCGCGCTGCCCGGTTAACAGCTATCAGCGCGACGGCTCCATGGCCACCGGTGGCTACGGTAGTGCACCGAACTATGAACCAAACAGCTACAGCGGTGCCCCGAAACAGTCCCCACGTCATGCTGAGCCAGCATTGGCCATGAATGGTTCGGCTGATCGCTACGATCACCGCGAGGACACCGACTACTTCAGCCATGCCGGCGCTTTGTTCCGTTTGATGAGCGATGAGCAGAAGGCCCTGCTGATCAGCAACATCGCCGGTACCATGGCGGGCGTCAGCGAAGACGTGATCCAGCGTCAGTTACAGTACTTCTTCAAGGCGGATCCGGCCTACGGTGAAGGGATTGCGAAGGCTTTGGGCATCAATCTCGCCTGAGTCGAAGTGATAAGAAGAACCGCCCTCATTTGGGCGGTTTTTCAATGAATATCACTACTGTTTAACCGATTTTTTGCGTCTGATTGCGCGTTTTTCAGTGACCGTAGACAAAAGCTGGTTCACACTATGTGGCATAGACGTTTTCACATGGAGAATCAGGGCGATGCAAGGCCACCCGGATGTAATCAACTATCTCGTCACGCTGTTGAAGGGCGAACTGGCGGCACGCGACCAGTACTTCATTCATTCGCGCATGTACGAAGACTGGGGCCTGTCCAAGCTCTACGAGCGCATCAACCACGAGATGGAGGAAGAGACGCAGCACGCCGATGCCCTGATGCGTCGTATCCTCATGCTCGAAGGGACCCCTGACATGCGTGCGGATGACCTGGAGGTCGGCAGCACCGTGCCGGAAATGATCGAGGCAGACCTCAAGCTCGAATACAAGGTGCGCGGTGCGCTTTGCAAAGGCATCGAGCTGTGCGAATTGCACAAGGATTACGTCAGTCGTGACATCCTGCGTGCGCAGCTGGCCGACACCGAAGAAGATCACACTTACTGGCTCGAGAAGCAGCAGGGCCTGATCAAGGCCATCGGGCTGGAAAACTATCTGCAGTCGCAGATGTAAGTTATCCACAGACACAAGTAAAAGCCCCTGGCACCAACGGTACCAGGGGCTTTTTCATTGCGTTGACAGCACTCAGGCCCGATCCCGCTCCAGCAATGGTTTCAGGTAATGGCCGGTATACGACTGTTTCATCACGCTCAGCTCTTCTGGCGTACCGCAGGCAATGATCTGCCCACCCTTGGAGCCACCCTCAGGGCCCAGGTCAACCAGCCAGTCGGCGGTCTTGATCACATCCAGGTTATGCTCGATCACCACCACGGTATTGCCGTGGTCGCGCAGGCGATGCAATACGTCCAGCAGTTGCTGGATATCGGCAAAGTGCAGGCCGGTGGTAGGTTCGTCGAGGATGTACAAGGTCTTGCCGGTATCGCGCTTGGACAGCTCGCGCGACAGTTTCACCCGCTGCGCCTCACCGCCGGACAGCGTGGTCGCTGACTGCCCCAGTTTGATGTATGACAGGCCCACGTCCATCAACGTTTGCAGCTTGCGCGCCAGCGCCGGCACCGCATCGAAGAACTCTCGGGCATCCTCGATGGTCATTTCCAGCACCTCGTGGATGTTCTTGCCCTTGTACTTGATCTCCAGGGTTTCGCGGTTGTAGCGCTTGCTCTTGCACACGTCACACGGCACGTAGATGTCCGGCAGGAAGTGCATTTCCACCTTGATCAGGCCATCACCCTGGCAGGCCTCGCAACGGCCACCCTTGACGTTGAACGAGAAACGCCCCGGGCCATAACCACGCGAGCGTGACTCCGGTACACCAGAGAAAAGTTCGCGGATCGGCGTGAAGATGCCGGTGTAGGTCGCCGGGTTGGAGCGTGGGGTGCGGCCGATCGGGCTCTGGTCGATATCCACCACCTTGTCCAGGTGCTGCAGGCCGTCCATGCTGCTGTGTGGCGCGGCTTCCAGGCTGCTTGCGCCATTGAGGGCGGTGGCGGCCAAGGGGTAAAGGGTATTGTTGATCAGCGTCGATTTACCTGAGCCGGATACACCGGTCACGCAGGTCAGCAGGCCGATCGGTACTTCCAGGTCGACGTTCTGCAGGTTGTTGCCACGCGCACCCTTGAGCTTGAGCTGCAGCTTCTTGTTGCGCGGTGTGCGCTTGGCCGGCACAACGATCTTCTTGCGCCCGGACAGGTACTTGCCAGTCAGCGAGTCAGGGTGGTCCATGACCTCCTGAGGCGAGCCTTCGGCGACGATCTGCCCGCCGTGCACACCAGCGCCCGGGCCGATGTCGACCACGTAGTCGGCCAGCCGGATGGCGTCCTCGTCGTGCTCCACCACGATTACCGTGTTGCCCAGGTCGCGCAAATGGTTGAGGGTGGCCAACAGGCGGTCGTTGTCGCGTTGATGAAGGCCGATGGACGGTTCATCAAGGATGTACATCACCCCCACAAGACCGGCGCCGATCTGGCTGGCCAGGCGGATACGTTGCGCTTCACCACCGGACAGGGTGTCGGCACTACGATCCAGGGTCAGGTAGTCGAGGCCGACGTTGACCAGGAACTGAAGTCGTTCGCAGATTTCCTTGAGGATTTTTGCCGCGATTTCGCCACGGCGGCCAGTAAGGGTCAGTTCGCCAAAGTAGTTGCTGGCTTCACCGATCGGCATATTGGTTACTGCGGGCAGGGTCTTCTCGCCCACCCACACATGGCGCGCCTCGCGGCGCAGGCGCGTACCCCGGCAATCCGGGCACGGTTGCGTGCCAAGGAATTTGGCCAGTTCTTCACGCACCGTGGCCGATTCGGTTTCGCGGTAGCGGCGCTCAAGGTTCGGCACAATGCCTTCGAACGGGTGCGATCGCTTGACGATGTCGCCTCGGTCGTTGAGGTACTTGAAGTCGACACTCTGCTTGCCGCTGCCCTGCAGGATCACCTTCTGGTGTTCGGCCGACAGCTCGCCGAAAGGCTCTTCCAGGCTGAAGCCATAGTGCGCGGCTAACGAACCGAGCATCTGGAAGTAGTACACGTTACGCCGGTCCCAGCCGCGGATCGCGCCTTCGGCCAAGGTGAGTTCGGTGTTGACCAGGCGTTTGGTGTCGAAGAACTGCTTGACCCCCAGGCCGTCGCAGGTCGGGCAGGCGCCAGCCGGGTTGTTGAAGGAGAACAGCTTCGGTTCCAGCTCGCTGATCGCGTGGCCGCATACCGGGCAGGCGAAGCGCGCGGAGAAGATTGTCTCTTCGCCTTGTTCGCCTTCCATCGGTGCCACCAAGGCAATACCATCGGCCAGCTTCAACGCGGTCTCGAACGATTCGGCCAGGCGCTGTTGCAGGTCGGCGCGGACTTTGAAACGGTCCACCACCACATCGATGCTGTGCTTCTTCTGCTTGTCCAGCTTGGGCAACTCATCGAGTTCGTAGAGTTTGCCGTTGACCCTGGCCCGCACGAAGCCCTGGGCGCGCAGCTCGTCAAACACTGCCAGATGCTCACCTTTGCGCTCGCGCACTACCGGCGCGAGCAGCATCAGCTTGCTGCCTTCCGGGTTTTCCAGCACCAGGTCGACCATTTGGCTGATCGTTTGCGCCTCCAGCGGAATATCGTGGTCCGGGCAGCGTGGCGTACCGACGCGGGCGTACAGCAGGCGCAGGTAGTCATAGATTTCGGTGATGGTGCCGACCGTGGAACGCGGGTTGTGCGAGGTCGATTTCTGCTCGATCGAAATCGCCGGCGACAGGCCTTCGATGGTGTCGACGTCGGGTTTTTCCATCATCGACAGGAACTGCCGGGCGTAGGCCGACAGCGACTCCACGTAGCGGCGCTGGCCTTCGGCGTACAAGGTATCGAACGCCAGGGACGACTTGCCGGAACCGGACAAGCCGGTGATCACGATCAACTTGTCCCGGGGCAGGGTCAGGTCGATGTTCTTCAGGTTGTGGGTACGTGCCCCACGAATCAGGATCTTGTCCACTACGGCCTCGCTCGGCGGGCATAAACAAGGAAGTATACGGCGCCCTGCCAGTACGCGGCAAAGCGTCGCGTAGATGCCGTCAAGCTGTCGGACTGATAGAATCGCCGCCGGTTCACACGAGGTTAATCCATGCACGACACCCACAACGAGCGCATGAGTGGCGGCGAAACCCGCGCCGCTGGCGGCCTTGCCCTGGTCTTTGCCTTTCGTATGCTGGGCATGTTCATGGTCTTGCCGGTACTGGCCACCTACGGCATGGACCTGGCTGGCGCCACGCCTGCGCTGATCGGCCTGGCCATTGGTGCCTATGGCCTGACCCAGGCGGTATTTCAGATCCCGTTCGGGATGATTTCCGACCGTATCGGTCGCCGGCCGGTGATTTATCTGGGGCTGTTGATCTTTGCCCTTGGCAGCGTGCTGGCGGCCCAGGCCGACTCTATCTGGGGCGTGATTGCCGGGCGCATCCTGCAGGGCGCCGGGGCAATTTCTGCCGCGGTCATGGCGTTGCTGTCCGACCTCACCCGCGAACAACACCGGACCAAGGCCATGGCCATGATCGGCATGAGCATCGGCTTGTCGTTTGCTGTCGCCATGGTCGTTGGTCCACTGCTGACAAGTGCCTTTGGTTTGTCAGGTTTGTTCCTGGTCACGGCTGGGCTTGCCCTGGTCGGCATCCTGTTGATCGCGTTTGTCGTGCCCAACACCCACAGCATCCTGCAGCACCGCGAGTCGGGTGTGGCGCGCCAGGCCATCGGCCCGACCCTGCGCCATCCGGACCTTCTGCGCCTGGACATAAGCATTTTCATCCTGCACGCCATCCTCATGGCCAGCTTCGTTGCGCTGCCGCTGGCGTTCGTCGAGCGTGGTGGCCTGCCCAAGGAGCAGCACTGGTGGGTGTACCTGACCGCGCTGTTCATCTCATTTTTTGCAATGGTCCCGTTCATCATCTACGGCGAAAAAAAGCGCAAGATGAAACGTGTGTTGGCCGGCGCGGTCAGTGTCCTGCTGCTGACAGAGATATACTTCTGGGAGTGGGCTGACGGTTTGCGCGGACTGGTGATTGGCACCGTGGTATTCTTTACCGCATTCAACCTGCTGGAGGCTTCGCTGCCTTCTCTGGTGAGCAAGGTGTCGCCTGCCGGTGGCAAGGGGACGGCAATGGGGGTGTATTCCACCAGCCAGTTCCTCGGTGCAGCGTTAGGCGGGATTCTGGGTGGCTGGCTGTTCCAGCACGGTGGGCTGGACACGGTGTTCCTCGGTAGCGCGGCGCTGTGTGTTATCTGGCTGATCGTTGCCTTGCGCATGAACGAGCCGCCATATGTGACCAGCCTGCGCATGCCCCTGACGCCTGAGGCGGTCCGGGAAGCCGGCCTGACCGAGCGCCTGATGGCCGTGCCGGGTGTGACCGACGCTGTGGTGGTGGCAGAAGAAGCCGCCATCTATATCAAACTGGATACGAAAATTTTGGACCGTGCGACCCTGGAGCGACTGGTGAATCCAGCCTCTTCGGCGTGCGAAGCCTAGGAGAACGTTATGGCCCGTGGGGTTAACAAAGTCATTCTGGTCGGTACCTGTGGCCAGGATCCCGAAGTCCGCTACCTGCCCAACGGTAACGCCGTGACCAACCTGAGCCTGGCCACCAGCGAGCAGTGGACTGACAAGCAGTCGGGCCAGAAGGTCGAGCGTACCGAGTGGCACCGGGTGTCGCTGTTCGGCAAGGTTGCCGAAATCGCTGGCGAATACCTGCGCAAAGGTTCGCAGTGCTACATCGAAGGCAAGCTGCAGACCCGCGAGTGGGAAAAAGACGGCATCAAGCGCTACACCACCGAGATCATCGTCGATATCAACGGCACCATGCAGCTGCTCGGCGGTCGTCCGCAAGGCCAGCAGCAGGGCGGCGACCCGTACAACCAGGGTGGCGGCAATTACGGTGGCGGCCAGCAGCAACAATACAACCAGGCACCGCCACGCCAGCAGGCCCAGCGCCCGCAGCAGGCCCCTCAGCGCCCAGCGCCGCAACAGCCTGCGCCGCAGCCGGCTGCTGATTTCGACAGCTTCGATGACGATATTCCGTTCTGATCAGAGCGGTAAGGCGTTCAGCAAGACCAGAAACCCGGGGCAGTTGCCCCGGGTTTTTTTATGGGCCGCACCGCGTATCTGACAGCGCTTTCAATAAAACAACCGCGGCTCAGGCGAATCCAGCAGGCTTGCCAGCTTGGTCAGGGCAAAGGCCAGTTCCTGGCGGCTGGGTGCCATCAGGGCGATGCGCACACCGCTGGTGGCGTGGCTGCGTTCTGGCAGAAACTGGCTGCCGCTGACCACCGTTACGCCGTTGTCACGCGCCAGGTTGGCAAACTCGTCGCTGGTCCACGGTTCTGGCAGCTCCAGCCAGATATGGAAGCTATGGGGCTGAATGCGGATCTTGTATTGGCCAAGAATCTCCCTGGCCATGTGCTGGCGCGCGGCCGCCTCTTCCTGCTGCATACGCACCAACTGGTCGGCCTTGCCGCTGTTGATCAGGTTACTGGCCAGTTGCGCCATCAATGGCGATGGCATCCACACGCTGCTGCGTACCATCGATGATAACCGTGACAGGGTTTGCGGCGGGGCGTACAGGTAGCCGATGCGCAGCGCCGGCAGCACGCTTTTGGACAGGCTGGTGAGGTATACCGAGCGCTCTGGCGCATACGCTGCAAGCGGCTTGTAGTCTGGGCTGGGCTCGAGAAAACCGTAGATATCGTCATCCACGATGAACAGGTCGAACTCACGGGCGATCTCGGCAATAGCCTGACGCCTTGCAGGGGGCATGATCGAGTTGGTCGGGTTTTGGTGCGTGGTGACGCACACCAGCAGGGAAGGGCGGTGTTCCAGGCAGGCCGCGCGTAATGCTTCCGGGATGAGCCCGTGTTCGTCCACGGCGACGCCGCGCAGGCGTCGGCCCATGCTGTGGGCCAGGGATATGATGCCCGGGTAGCAGAGCGACTCGCACAGCACCACATCGTCACTCTTCGACAGGCTGCTGATGGCCACCAGCAGCCCATGCTGGGCGCCAGCGGTCAGTACTACCTGTTGCCAGCGCGCATCAGGCAGCCAGCGCTGTAGCCAGGTCGCACCGGCTTGTTTGTGGGACGTGTGGCCACCCTCTGTCACATAGTCGAGTACCTGCCCCAAGTCCGAGGAGGCGGCCAGTTCGCTGATAGCCGTGCCTAGCCATTCGCTCATGTGAGCGTCGTTGGGCTTGATGATCGAGAGATCAATCTGGCTGCTCTCTCCGGCCACAGGGGCGGGCACCGACGGGGCGGTTAATGGCTGTCGCAATTGCCTGACAAATGTGCCTCGGCCTACCTCGCCCGCCACCAAGCCGCGCTTGGCTGCTTCGTCGTAGGCCCTGCCAACAGTGCCGGGGGTTACGTTCAGCGCCTCGGCGAGGTCCTTGAGTGTGGGTAAGCGATCGCCTTCTGCAAGCCGACCACTTTCGATGTCCTGTTCAAGGGCATCAGCGATCATCAGGTAAACCGGCTGTGTTTGATGGCTGTATTGAGGGACCCACATGGAGATGGCACCAGACGCTGCAAGAGCGCGAAAGCCTAGCATGAAAGCTCTGATGCAGGTAATGATAGTAATTGGTTGGATTGAGTTGGTTTTATTTTAGATTGAATCGATTCAATTTTTGAAATTACAATCATCGCACCGATCAGGCCAGCCGCACTCGGGCTGTGCCTGGCTTAAACGCTCCACTGGATGGACATTGCTATGGAAATTTTGGGTTCTTACTGGGCGGAGCACTGGTTGCTGGCCATCCTCATGCTTGGCGCGATCGCCTTCGTTGCAGGTTTCGTCGACAGCATTGCCGGTGGTGGTGGTTTGTTCCTGGTACCGGGCTTTCTGCTGGTTGGCATGCCGCCGCAGGTGGCACTGGGTCAGGAAAAACTGGTCAGTACCCTCGGCACACTGGCGGCTATACGAAACTTCCTGGCCAACAGCAAGATGGTCTGGCAGGTAGCGTTGGTCGGGGTGCCGTTTTCGCTGCTAGGCGCCTATCTGGGGGCTCACCTGATCGTATCGATCTCGCAGGAAACTGTGGGCAAGATCATCCTGGCACTGATTCCGCTCGGCATTCTCATTTTCCTTACTCCCAAGGACCGCCCGGTCGAGGAGCGCGAACTGTCATCGCGCATGCTGTTCACCGTGGTCCCGCTGACCTGCCTGGCCATTGGCTTCTATGACGGCTTCTTCGGCCCCGGCACCGGCAGCATGTTCATCATCGCTTTCCATTACCTGTTGCGCATGGACCTGGTCTCCAGTTCGGCCAACTCCAAAACCTTCAACTTCGCTTCCAACATCGGCGCGTTGGTCGCCTTCGTCAGCGCAGGCAAGGTCTTTTACCTGCTGGCATTGCCACTTGTGGCCTGCAACATCCTCGGTAACCACCTGGGCAGTTCCCTGGCCTTGCGTAAAGGTAACGACGTGGTGCGCAAGGTGTTGGTGTTCTCGATGCTCTGCCTGTTCACCAGCCTGGGCGTGAAGTACCTGACCCATTGATAGGAGATAACGAATGAAAACCGCATTTGTAACCGGTGCTTCCTCAGGCTTTGGCCGCGCCATCTGCTGCACTCTGATCGGCAAAGGCTACCGCGTGGTCGGTGGGGCCAGGCGCATGGACAAACTGAAAGCACTGGAGGCTGAACTGGGCGCCAATTTCATTCCGCTGGCGCTGGATGTCACTGATTCAGTATCGCTCGAGAAGGCGGTCGAGCAGATGCGTGAGGCGTCGCTGCAGATCGATCTGCTGGTCAACAACGCGGGGCTGGCGCTGGGCGTGGACCGTGCCCAAGCCAGCAGTGCCGCAAACTGGCAGCAGATGATCGACACCAACATCACCGGCCTGGCCATGGTCACCCACAAGATTCTGCCGCAGATGGTGGAAGCCGATAGCGGCATGATCATCAACATCGGCTCGATCGCCGGTACTTACCCCTACCCGGGCGGTAACGTGTATGGCGCCAGCAAGGCGTTCGTCCGCCAGTTCAGCCTCAACCTGCGTGCCGACCTGGCTGGCACCCGCGTGCGGGTAAGCAACATCGAGCCGGGGCTGTGCTCAGGCACTGACTTCTCGATGGTGCGCCTGAATGGCGACGTGGACGCCGTGCAGGCCCTGTATCGGGATGTAGAGGCCCTCCTGCCGGAGGACATTGCAGCAACGGTAGCCTGGGTTGCCGAGCAGCCGGCGCATGTAAACATCAACACCATCGAGATCATGCCTGTGGCGCAGAGCAGTGCGGCACTGAATGTGGTGCGCAACCTGCCACGTACCTGATCGGTGCTGTACCACTGACTCAGGTCATCGCACCTTCTGGATTCTTGACTAGTCTTATCGTTTGGCGGCTATCAATTGGCCGCCACCGTGACTACCAAGAGGCGCCGGCAATGTTCCGCGCGTCCACCACCTGATCAGGAGTGCACGATGGACCTGAACCGTCGGCAGTTCTTCAAGGTCGCCGCCGTCGGCCTTGGAGGCTCGAGCCTTGCAGCGTTGGGCATGGCCCCGACGCCGGCATTCGCCGAGCAGGTGCGTCACTTCAAGCTGGCGCATACCAAAGAAACCCGTAACACCTGCCCATACTGTTCGGTCGGCTGCGGCCTGATCATGTACAGCCAGGGTGATGCGGGAAAAAACGTCAAACAGAACATCATCCATATCGAAGGGGACGCCGACCACCCGGTCAACCGCGGCACCCTCTGCCCGAAAGGCGCCGGCCTGTTGGACTTTATCCACAGCCCGAGCCGCCTGCAGTACCCCGAGGTTCGCAAGCCGGGCAGCAAAGAATGGGTGCGGGTCAGCTGGGACGAGGCGCTCGACCGCGTCGCCGACCTGATGAAGCAGGACCGCGATGCCAACTTCATCGAGAAGAACGCCCAAGGGCAAACAGTCAACCGCTGGCTCACCACCGGTTTTCTTGCTGCCTCCGCCGCCTCCAGCGAGGCTGGTTACCTGACCCACAAGGTCGTCCGCGCAACAGGCATGCTGGGGTTCGATAACCAGGCACGTGTCTGACATGGCCCGACGGTGGCAAGTCTTGCCCCGACGTACGGCCGTGGCGCCATGACCAACCACTGGTCCGATATCGCCAACGCGAATCTGGTCCTGGTGATGGGTGGCAACGCAGCAGAAGCGCACCCGTGCGGCTTCAAGTGGGTGACCGAGGCCAAGGCGCACAACAAGGCGCGGCTGATTGTGGTCGACCCGCGGTTTACCCGTACCGCTTCGGTGGCGGATTACTATGCACCGATCCGTACTGGTACCGACATCGCCTTCATGGGCGGGCTGATCAACTATCTGCTTAGCACAGACAAGATCCAGCACGAGTACGTGCGCAACTACACTGACGTGTCGTTCATCGTCAAAGAGAACTATGGCTTCGAGGACGGGCTGTTCAGCGGCTACGACGAGGCCAAGCGTGTGTACGCCGACAAGTCCGGTTGGGGTTACGAGTTGGGCGAGGACGGCTATGCCAAGGTCGACCCGACACTGCAGCACCCTCGCTGCGTGTTCCAGTTGATGAAGCAGCATTACAGCCGCTATACCCCGGAACTGGCGAGCATGACCTGTGGCATGCCACAGGACGCCATGATGAAGGTCTGGGAAGAGATCGCCTCCTGCTCGGTACCGGGCAAGACCATGACGATCCTCTATGCGCTTGGCTGGACGCAGCATTCGATCGGCGCGCAGATCATTCGTAGCGCGGCCATGGTTCAGTTGCTGCTGGGCAACGTCGGCATGCCGGGTGGCGGGGTCAACGCGTTGCGTGGACACTCCAACATCCAGGGCCTGACCGACCTCGGCCTGTTGTCCAACTTGCTGCCGGGTTACCTGACCTTGCCCGGCGATGCCGAGCAGGATTACGCCGCCTACATCGACAAGCGCGCCTCCAAGCCACTGCGCCCGGGCCAGCTGTCGTACTGGCAGAACTACGGCAAGTTCCACGTCAGCCTGATGAAAGCCTGGTACGGGGCCAACGCCACGGTAGAAAACAACTGGGGCTACGAGTGGCTACCCAAGCTCGACGTGCCGGGCTACGACGTACTGCGCATGTTCGAGATGATGGACCAGGGCAAGGTCAACGGCTATATGTGCCAAGGTTTCAATCCGATTGCAGCGCTGCCGGACAAGAACCGTGTCACCACGGCGCTGAGTAAGCTCAAGTGGCTGGTGGTCATGGACCCGCTAGCTACCGAGACATCGGAGTTCTGGCGCAATGCCGGGCCGTTCAACGACGTCGACACGGCCAATATCCAGACCGAAGTGATCCGCTTGCCCACTACCTGCTTCGCCGAGGAAGACGGGTCGCTGGTCAACAGCAGCCGTTGGCTGCAATGGCACTGGAAGGGCGCAGACGGCCCGGGCGAGACCCGTACCGACGTGCACATCATGAGCGAGTTGTTCCTGCGCCTGCGCCAACGCTACCAGGCCGAGGGCGGCGCCTACCCCGACCCGATAATGAACATCAGCTGGCCGTACAAGATACCTGAGGAGCCATCCCCGGAGGAGTTGGCCAAGGAGATGAACGGCTGGGCGGTGGCCGATGTCACCGACCCGACTGGCGCGGTGATCAAGGCGGGCCAGCAACTGGCGGGCTTCGGCCAGCTCAAGGACGATGGCAGCACCGCGTCTGGCTGCTGGATCTTCGCCGGCTGCTGGACCGAACAGGGCAACCAGATGGCTCGCCGCGACAACAGCGACCCGTATGGCATGCACCAGGTGCAGAACTGGGCCTGGGCCTGGCCGGCCAACCGCCGCATCCTCTACAACCGTGCCTCCAGCGACCCGCAAGGCAAGCCTTGGGACCCGGAGAAAAAGCGCCTGGTGTGGTGGAACGGCAAGGCCTGGACCGGCACCGACGTGCCGGATTTCAAGGTCGACTCGCCGCCCGAAGCGGGGATGAACCCGTTCATCATGAACCCCGAAGGCGTGGCGCGTTTCTTTGCCATCGACAAAATGGCCGAAGGCCCGTTCCCCGAGCACTATGAGCCATTCGAAACACCGATCGGCATCAACCCGCTGCACCCGCAGAACAAGAAGGCCACCAGCAACCCGGCCGGGCGCATCTTCGATTCTGTATGGGACACCCTCGGCACGCACGACGAGTTCCCCTATGCGGCGACCACCTACCGGCTGACCGAGCATTTCCACTTCTGGAGCAAGCATTGCCGGCTCAACGCCATTGCCCAGCCCGAGCAGTTCGTCGAGATCGGCGAGGTGCTGGCCAACGAGAAAGGCATCAAGGCCGGCGACCGGGTACGGGTGTCGAGCAAGCGTGGGCATATCGATGCGGTGGCGGTGGTAACCAAGCGGATTCGCCCGCTGCAGGTCAACAATCAGACCGTGCACCAGATCGGCATCCCGCTGCACTGGGGCTTCACCGGCGTTACCCGGCATGGCTACCTGACCAATACCTTGGTGCCGTTCCTCGGTGATGGCAACACGCAGACGCCAGAGTCTAAGTCGTTCCTCGTCAAAGTGGAGAAACTCTGATGGCCAGCCAAGACATCATCGCCCGCTCGGCCACCACTACCGTCCCGCCCTCGGTGCGTCAGCAGCAGGAGGTCGCCAAGCTGATCGACACTACCAAGTGCATCGGCTGCAAGGCCTGCCAGGTGGCGTGCTCGGAGTGGAATGAACTGCGTGACGAGGTTGGCCATAACCACGGCACCTACGACAACCCCCAGGACCTCACTGCCGAGACCTGGACACTGATGCGCTTTACCGAGCACGAGCGCGACGACGGCAACCTGGAGTGGCTGATCCGCAAGGACGGCTGTATGCACTGTGCCGACCCAGGTTGCCTGAAGGCCTGCCCGAGCCCGGGTGCGATCATCAAGCACGCCAACGGTATCGTCGACTTCAACCAGGACCACTGCATCGGCTGCGGCTACTGCATCACCGGCTGCCCGTTCGACATCCCGCGCATCTCGCAGAAAGACCACAAGGCGTACAAGTGCACCCTGTGTTCCGATCGCGTGAGCGTGGGGTTGGAGCCGGCGTGCGTGAAAACCTGCCCTACCGGTGCGATCGTGTTCGGCAGCAAGGACGAGATGAAAGTGCATGCGGCCGAGCGCATCGTCGATCTGAAGTCGCGGGGCTACGACAACGCCGGGTTGTACGACCCGGACGGCGTCGGTGGTACCCACGTGATGTATGTGCTGCACCATGCCGACACGCCGAAGCTGTATGCCGGCCTGCCGGACCAGCCAGTGATCAGCCCGTTGGTGGGGTTGTGGAAGGGCTTCACCAAGCCGCTGGCGCTGCTGGCCATGGGTGCGGCGGTGCTGGCGGGGTTCTTCCACTATGTGCGCATTGGCCCACAGCGGGTTGAGGAGGATGAGCACCCGACACCGCCGGACGAAAGCGTGCATCAAGTGGACCCGTCGGTCCATGTCTATGATCCGAAGCAGCCCGGTGGGCAAGGGGAGCAGCGGCCATGAACGACAACAAACCCATCCTGCGCTACAACGCCAACGAGCGTAGCAACCACTGGGTGGTGGCGATCCTGTTCATCCTGGCTGGGCTGTCGGGGCTTGCGCTGTTCCATCCGGCGCTATTCTGGCTCAGCAACCTGTTCGGCGGCGGGCCGTGGACGCGCATTCTGCATCCCTTCATCGGGGTAGCGATGTTCGTGTTCTTCCTCGGCCTGGTATTGCGCTTCTGGCGGGCCAACTTCATCACTGCCAACGACCGCCTGTGGCTGCGCCGGGTGGACCGGGTAATGCGCAACGAGGAGGAGGGGGTGCCGCCGGTCGGCAAATACAATGCCGGGCAGAAGCTGCTGTTCTGGACCCTGCTGGTGTGCATGCTGGTGCTGCTGATCAGTGGCGTGGTGATCTGGCGGGCATACTTCAGCCATTGGTTTGGCATTGATGCCATTCGTTTGTCTGCGCTGTTGCATGCGCTGGCGGCCTTCGTGCTGATTCTCAGCATCATCGTGCACATCTACGCCGGCATCTGGATCAAGGGCTCGATCAGCGCCATGCTGCATGGCTGGGTCAGCCGCGCCTGGGCACGCAAGCATCATGAGTTGTGGTACCGCGAAGTGACCGGCGAAAAGACGCCGGGTGATCACGGACGAAAAAAAGGATGAGCGCTTGAGCATCATACTTGAACCCGGGCAGATCGAAGCGTCGGCGGTCACGCCGCCATTTCTACACCTGCCTGCTGGCAACCTGTTTGAACTGCGCGCCGCCCGCCTGGAGCAACTGGCTGAGGGCAACGCGCTTGGCGACTACCTGAGGTTGATTGCGCGTTTATGCCGCATCCAGCAGCAGCTTGTGGATAACCCGCCCAGCGGCTTGCCCGTGGCCGAGGAGCGTCAGCGCCTGTGCATGGACCATGGTTTGCCGCCGCTGGCGGCTGACAGCCTGGTGCGTGAAGGGCCGTGGCTGGTCTGGTTGCAGGCACTGCTAGAGCACCTCAGCGGCGAACGCAGTGGCCCGCTGGGTGAGGCGCTGCAGCTGCTACGAGGCAGTGATGACCATCAGCGCAAGGGCTGGGGCATTGCTTTGCTGGCAGGCCAGTACGATGGTGTGCCCGCAGCACTGGTGCCGTTCCTCGGGGCCGCGTTGCAGGCGGCTTGGTCCAGCTGGTTGCTGGCGCTGCCCGTACACCAGCTCAAGCCTGCCGGCAGCCTGGCTCAATGCCCGGCTTGTGGTTCGCCGGCGATGGCCGGGGTGGTGCGCAACCGTGGAAAGCACAACGGCTTGCGTTACCTGGCCTGTTCGTTGTGTGCCTGTGAGTGGCATGTTGTGCGAGTCAAGTGTGTGTACTGCGAGTCGAGCAAGGACTTGCGTTACACCAGCCTTGAGGATGATCGCCATGCACCCGGCAAGGCGCCACTGCGCGCCGAGTGCTGCCCAGGTTGCGACAGCTACCTGAAGCAGAACTACCTGGAGAACGATGCGGCGGCCGAGCCGCTGGCCGACGACCTGGCCAGCCTGGCCTTGGATATACGCCTGGACGGGGAGGGTTTCCATCGCCTGGCGCCCAACCTGATGCTCGCCCCGGGTAGTGGGTGAGGGTCTACACTGAAACACCGACTTGCCTTCGTAGCTACAGGTAATTGCGCCAACCTTCAGGATGACGCTGTACTTGTAGGAGCGGGTTCACCCGCGAATGGGCCAGCACAGACAACGGATCAGTCCAAGGTAGTACCGCATGTCCAACAGCCTAGCCAGCGACACCCCACGCCTGCCGTCCATCGATACCCTCCTGCGCCACCCGGCTTGCCTCCCGCTGATCGACCGCCACGGTCGCGACGCCGTGCTGACTACCCTGCGCCAGTTGCTCGACGACCTGCGCGAGCCCGCCCGTAATGGCGAACTCGGCAGCGCCGAGCTGGCCCCGGAAATCCTCCTTGGCCGCAGCGGCGAACGCCTCGCCCTCCAGCAACGTAGCCAGGTTCGCCGCGTGTTCAATCTCACCGGCACCGTGCTGCACACCAACCTGGGCCGCGCCTTGCTACCGGAAGAAGCCATCGAGGCCATGCGGACCGCCGCTCGTTATCCGCTCAACCTGGAATTCGACCTGGCCACCGGTAAACGGGGTGATCGTGATGACCTGATCGAAGGCTTGATCCGCGAGTTGACCGGTGCCGAAGCCGTCACCGTGGTCAACAACAATGCCGCCGCCGTGCTGCTAGCGCTCAACAGCCTGGGCGCGCGCAAGGAAGGCATCATCTCTCGCGGCGAGCTGATCGAGATCGGTGGTGCCTTCCGGATTCCCGACATCATGGCCCGTGCCGGCGTCAAGCTGCATGAGGTCGGTACCACCAACCGTACTCACGCCCGCGACTACGAGGCCGCCATCGGTCCGCGCACTGGCCTGCTGATGCGGGTGCATTGCAGTAATTACAGCATCCAGGGCTTCACCACCCAGGTGGCTACTGCCGAGCTGGCACGTATCGCCCACCAACATGAATTGCCGCTGCTTGAAGACTTGGGCAGCGGTAGCCTGCTCGACCTTACCCGCTGGGGCCTGCCCGCCGAACCCACGGTACGCCAGGCCCTGGCCGATGGTGCCGATATCGTCACCTTCAGTGGCGACAAACTGCTGGGTGGTCCGCAGGCCGGGATCATCGTCGGCCATAAGGACTTGATCACCAGGATCAAGAAAAATCCGCTCAAGCGTGCGTTGCGCGTCGACAAGATCACCCTCGCTGCACTCGAGGCGGTGCTGGCGCTGTACCGCAATCCCGATCGCCTGGCCGAGCGCCTGCCCAGTCTGCGCCTGCTGACTCGCAACCAGGCCGAGATCCAGGCCCAGGCCGAGCGCCTGGCGCCTGAACTCAAGGCGCGCCTCGGTGAGCAATGGGCAATCAGCGTAGAGCCTGCGTTGGGCATGATCGGCAGTGGCAGCCAGCCGGTTGCGCGCTTGCCCAGTGCTGCGCTGTGCCTGCGCCCGCAAGTGTCGAAGAAGCTGCGCGGGCGCAGCCTGCATGTGCTGGAGCGAGCCCTGCGCGACCTGCCGGTGCCGGTGCTGGGCCGGATTGACGACGATGCCCTGTGGCTGGACCTGCGCCAACTGGATGACGAAACCCAGTGGCTGGCCCAGTTACCAGCTCTGCAGCTGGGGCCGGTGCAGTGATCGTTGGAACCGCTGGCCACATCGACCATGGCAAGACCGCACTGCTGCAGGCGCTAACTGGCCAAGCCGGCGACCAGCGGCAGGAGGAGCGTTCCCGTGGCATGACCATCGACCTTGGCTACCGCTATGCGGCGCTGAGCGAAGGCGCGCCGTTGACCGGCTTCATCGATGTGCCGGGCCACGAGCGTTTTATCCATAACATGCTGGCCGGCGCCCATGGCATCGATCTGGTGCTGTTGGTAGTGGCTGCCGACGACGGGGTCATGCCGCAGACCCGTGAGCACCTGGCGATCATCGAGCTGCTGGGTATTCCCCAGGCCTTGGTGGCGATCAGCAAATGCGACCGGGTCGAGCCGTCGCGCCTGGCCGAGGTGCAGATGCAAGTCAGTGAACTGCTGGCGCGTGGGCCGTATGGCGGTGCGCGGCAGTTTCCGCTGTCGAGCATCAGCGGGGAGGGCGTGGGAGCGTTGCGCCAAGCCCTGCTGGAGGCCGAAGCAGGTACGCGGCAACGCAGTGTGCACGGTGGTTTTCGCCTGGCCGTCGACCGTGCCTTTGCGGTTACCGGCGCGGGTGTGGTGGTCACCGGCACGGCACTGGCAGGGCGGGTCAGTGCGGGTGATACGTTGCTGCTGGGCAAGGCTGGCAAAGTGGTGCGCGTGCGTGGCCTGCATGCTCAGAACCAGGCCGCGTTGGTGGCAGAAGCCGGTCAACGGGTGGCGCTGAACATCGCTGCCGAGCGCCTGGCCGTGGAGCAGGTGCACCGGGGCGACTGGTTGGTGCCCGAGTGGTTGCATGCGCCCAGTGTTCGGGTGGATATCGAGCTGAACCTGTTACCTGATGAGACGCGTACTTTCGAACATTTCAGCGCCGTGCATGTGCACCTCGGCACTCAGGATGTCACGGCCCGGGTCGCCTTGCTCGAAGGCGAAAGCCTGGCTGCCGGCCAGCGCATGTTTGCCCAGTTGTTGCTCAACGCGCCGTTGCAGGCCGTGCACGGCGACCGCCTGGTGCTGCGCGATCAGCGTGCTCAGCGCACATTGGGCGGCGGCAAGGTGCTCGACCCGTTCGCACCAAGCCGCCAACGCCGTAGCGATGCCCGTCTGCAGCAGTTGCAGGTGCTGCGCGACGCAGCGGATCTGGAGCAGGCACTGCCAGCACTGCTCGCCAGTGCACCGGGCGGCATTAGCCCGCAGCGGCTCGAGCGGCAGTTCAACCGCCTGCGGGAAACCTGGCAGTTACCGGACAATGTGCGGGTGGTGGCCACCCGGCAGGGCCAACTGTTGTTCGCCAACGCCCAATGGCAGGCGCTCAAGCAGCAGGTTCTGGAACAGCTGGCGCGCTTTCACGAGCAAGAGCCTGACCAGCTCGGCCCTGACCGTGATCGCTTGCGGCGCTTTGTAGCCTTGCCCCTGGAACGGCCGGCATTCGTCAGCCTGCTGGATGAGCTGCTCGACGACAGCGCCATCGCCAGCAGTGGACCATGGCTGCATCTGCCCGATCACAAGGTCCAGTTGAGCGAAGCCGACAGTGCATTGTGGGCACGTCTGCAGCCGAAGTTGATCGCAGGGCAATATGACCCACCTTGGGTCAGGACACTGGCGAGTGAGGAGAACCGTGCCGAAGCCGATGTGCGCCTGTTATTGCGCAAGTTGGCGCGGCTGGGCTTGGTACATCAGGTGGTGCGCGACCTGTTCTACCCAGAGGCGACGCTACAGCGCATCGCAGCGTTGATGCTGGGGCAGGCCAGCGAAACGACGATAGTGCAGGTTTCTGCGTTTCGCGATATGTTGGGCATCGGTCGCAAGCGCAGTGTGCAGATTCTGGAATACTTCGACCGTATCGGCCTGACCCGGAGGGTGGCCGACCAGCGTCACATCCGCGCCGACAGCGCCCTGGCCCAACAGCAGGCCAGGCACTGAGTTCAAGGAAGGCAATCGCGCCCGGTGGCGCGGCCGGGCTTCAAACCCGGTTGGGGACGGCAGCCGTTCCCGGGCAGGTTCGACTCCCGCTGCCTTCCGCCATTTTTTCACCCTTTAGGGCCTCTTCGCGGGTGAACCCGCTCCTACACAGGAAACGCTATCGTCGTAGGAGCGGGTTTACCCGCGAAGAGGCCCTCAAAGGCGCTGATCAAGCCCGTTCGCCACACAAATCCAGGACAAACCAGCGGTCTGCTGCGTCAGCATCCAACCCTGCGCCCAGCAGTGCCACCATCTTGCCCAGTGCTGCTTCACGGGTCATGCCACCGCCACTGACCAGCCCGGCCCCGCGCAAGCGGTTGCCCGCTGCATAGGTGTCGAACACCACCGAGCCTTCCGGGCACTGGCTGATCGCTGCCAGCATCACGCCGCGCTGGCGCGCTGCGCTCAGCACATTCAGCAGCGCCTGGTCATCCGACGGCCCGGTACCGCTGCCGTAGCACTCCAGCAGCAAACCCTGCACACCACTGTCGATCAAGGCCTGCAAATGCCCGGCCTGCAGCCCTGGGAACACTGGCACGACCGCCAGGTTGACCGGCTTGCGCGGCTGCCTGTAGCCCAGCTCGGCAGGGATCGTATCGGCCCGCTCAGCGTCACGATGGCGTGGCAGCGCCGCAAAGGCATCGAACGCTTCGCTGCGCAGCTTCGACGCCCGACAGCCATGCAGCAGCTGACCGTGGAAGTACAGCTGCACGCCCTCTTCCAGGCCTTGTTCGAACTGGCGCAATGCGCCGCACAGGTTGTCCCAGGCATCGCTGTCCGGGGCACCTGCCGGCAGCATCGAGCCGGTCAGCAACACTGGTACGGGCAAGCCAAGCAACAGGAACGACAACGCTGCAGCGCTGTAGGCCATGCTGTCGGTGCCGTGCAGCACCAGCACGCCATCGTGGCCCGCTACATCCACCGCCTCGACGATGGCATCGCGCATCGCCAGCCAGTTGTGCTGTTGCATGTTGGCGCTGTCGAGCAGCGGGTCCAGCTCGTGCAGCGTCCATTGCACCTGGGGTGCATTGGCCATCTGGGCAAAGTGTTCACGCATCCGCGCTTCAAAACCACCGGCCGGTGCCAGGCCTTCGGGGGTTTCGAGCATGCCGATGGTGCCACCGGTATAGAGAACGAGAAGATTCTTTACTGCGCGCATGGAAAGCATCCGTAGCAGTGAGCGGAGAAAGAAAAGCCGCCCGCGGAAGGGGCGGCTGGGCAGGGGAGGATATCAGCGCTGCGGCTGAACTTGGCCGACTGCTTTGTCAGTGGCTGTTTCCACCTGAGGATTGGCAGGCCAGGCATTGCGGTCCAGGTCCAGGTCGGCAAACTTGGACGAGTCGAACACAGGCTGCTTTACACCGGCCTTGCGCTGGTCGTCGTAGTCGCGCATGACTCGCAGGCCGACCTTGAACAACATGGCCAGGGCCACCAGGTTGACGAAGGCCAGGCAGGTCATGGTGATGTCGGCGAAGGCGAACACGGTCGACAGGTCTTGCATCGAACCCCACACGACCAGTGCCAGCACCAGGCCACGGAACACCATCAACACTACGCGGTTACGGCTGAGGAACTGCAGGCTGTTCTCGCCGAGGTAGTAGTTGTAGAGGATGCAGGTGAAGACGAACAGCGACAGCGCCACGCTGACGAACACCCGGCCCCAGTCACCGACTACGGCGGCCAGCGAGTTCTGGGTCAGGACAATGCCGTCGCCCTCGAAGCCCGGGGTGTAGAAGCCCGAAAGCAGGATCAGCAGTGCGGTGCAGGTGCAGATCAGGAAGGTGTCGAGGAACACGCTGAAGGCCTGGACCACGCCCTGCGCGCCCGGGTGTTTCACGGCAGCCACGGCAGCGACGTTTGGCGCACTGCCCAGGCCGGCTTCGTTGGCGAACACGCCACGCTTCACACCCATGACGATAGCGCTGCCGAGCAGGCCGCCGAAAGCCGGGTCGAGGCCGAAGGCGCTCTTGAAGATGGTTTCAAGCATGGCTGGCACGTGTTCGATCTGGGTGCCGATCACGTACAAGGTCACGCCGATGTAGGCCAGGGTCTTGACGGGTACCAGCAGGTCCGACACCGCCGCGATGCGCTTGATGCCGCCGATGAAGGTGATGGCCATCAGCACGGCCAGGACAATACCGCTGTGGCTTGGGTCGAAGGCAAAGGCGTTCTGCAGCGAATGGGTCATGGTGTACGACTGCAGGCCGATGAAGGCGAAGCCGTAGGTGACCAGCAGCAAGACCGAGAACACGATGGCCATGTTCTTGCGCTTCAGCCCGTGCTGGATGTAATAGGCCGGGCCGCCACGGTACAGGCCATCGCCATCAGCGCGCTTATACACCTGGGCGAGGGTGCATTCGAAGAAGCTGCTGGACATGCCTACCAGTGCGGTGACCCACATCCAGAACACCGCACCTGGGCCACCCAGGGTGACTGCGATACCGACACCGGCGATGTTGCCGGCGCCCACGCGGCCGGCCAGGCTCAGCATCAGGGCCTGGAAGGAGCTCAGCTGGCCTGCCTGGCCACGCAGCGATTCCTTGAACACGCTGAACATATGGGTGAAGTGGCGGAACTGGACGAACCGGGAGCGGATGGTGAAGTAGCTACCCAGCCCTACGATCAGCACGATGAGGAGTTTCCCCGAAAGGAAATCGTTGATTACTTCGAGCATTGGAAAATGACCTCGATTCTTATTCTTCGTGTGGAAAGACCAGCGGACGGCAGGCGCACCGCTATTCGTTGGGGCGCATGGTTGGCTATGACAAGAGTGGTTACAATTTCGCGGATTGCTCTGACTTGATGCGAGTTGATGCTACAATGGCGTCATTCGCGTCACCTGGATCCCGCATATGAGCGATCATTTCGCTACCAACCTCAAACTTGCCTGCAGCCATTACCGCTCTATTTCCGAAGTTTGCCGCCAGTTGTCGATCAACCGCGCGCAGTTCAACAAGTACCTGAGCGGGCAAAGCCGTCCGACGGCTTTCAACCTGAAGCGTATCGGCGACTTCTTCGGTGTCGAGGATTACGAACTGAACCTGCCCGCCGAGCAGTTCGCCCGTCTGATCGGTGCGCGGGTATCGCCCCGGGCCCAGCAGTCCAGTGACCCGATCAGCGAGTTGTTCCGCCCGTTGCACGAACATGGCGGCAACCTTTCGCGCTATTGCGGTTACTACTTCGAGTACTCCAACTGCATGTCGGTGCCGGGCACGATCCTCGTGTCGCTGGTGCACCTGTGGGAAGAACGCGGCCGTTTTCTGTTCGAGCGCCAGGAACGGCAGGAGCGCTCCAGCGCCACCGATCAGCATGCCGAGGTACGCTGTCGCTACCTGGGGGCGGCGTTCCAGTTGCAGGACCGGATGTTCCTCATCGACTACGAGTCGCTGACGTTCAACGAGATGAGCCAGACCATCCTCATCCCCAGCTTCAAAAGCCGCATCACCCGGTTGAATGGCCTGAAGGCCGGCGTATCCAGCGGCGACCGGCGCAACCCGGCCTGTACCCGGGTGGTATGGGAATACCTGGGCGAGGAGATCAATCGCATTAATGCGTATCGACAGGTGAAACTGTACCGGCCGGATGATCCACGCATAGACGACGATGTGCGTAAGCGGTTGAGTGTGGCGCCGTTGCGCGATGGTCTGTTCGAGATCGAGTAATGCTCAACGCCTTAAGCATTGTCGAGGATGAACGTTGCTACTGCGTCCGCAACCTGGTCCGCTATCGCTGGAGCCCTGCGCAAATGTGCCGCGATGCCATGGTCGCAGTCGGTAAGAAACAGGCATTGCAAGCGCGACGCTGAAACTGCTCGCATCAAGGCAAGGGTAACTTCTTCAGGAATCGGGCTATAGCGTTCAGTGCCGGCAATCCACAGGTTGCCAGCGCTGGTGCCAGGGCCTTTGCCGAATCTCTGGGAGTTGAGCCCGTCGTACTCGCCGATCACCATCAATACTCTTCCACGAAACTGGTTGAGGAAGGTGTAGCTATCGCTCTCCAGAAAACCGAAAGGCTTGTTGATGGCAGCAGTGAAGGCTGGGCCGAACGGCGCCTGGTAGGCGTGGTCTGGATAAACTGCTGGGCAGATTAATACGATGTTGTCCACTTGTGGCAACTGTGCTGCAAGCTTGAGCGTAATTGCCGCGCCAAGGCTGTGGCCTATGAGCGTTCGGCATCGAGGCGCGATATGCGCGTGGAAACGCTGTGCTTCATCAAGGTTCGTAGCCAGTGACGGCGATATTGCGCCTGGCTCGCTGGCGAGGCTATGACCTGACAGATTGCCAGTGAGTGAACCAATGCCTGCGGCTTGCAGGCGATAAAGCAGGGGGTTGAGCCGGGTAAAGTCGGAACGCGCTCCCCCCAAAACGAATGCTGGAGCTGCGCGCTCGATATCAGGTACCAGCAATCGCGCCTGTTGCTGATAGTTTCCAAAGACTTCATTGATGAACAGCTCTTTGCCTGGGGCGGGCTCGTCAAACTGCCACTTCACGCGCTGCGGGGAAGCCTTTTGAATGTGCATGGTGCTCTCTAGAAGAACTGGTTGAGCCATTCGCCGAGCGGGTTGCCCGTATCGAGCAGCAGTTTGAGTGCCATGATGCAGCAGACGCTGACCAGCAGCGGTTTTATGAGGCGTGAGCCGAAGCGTACTGCGCAGCGTGCCCCCAATTGCGCGCCCAGAAAGGCGGCGAGCGCCATTGCCAGCGCCAGCGGCCAGATGATCGCCCCGCTGAGAGAAAAGACTGACAATGCGCCCAGGTTACAGGCTGCGTTCAAAAGCTTGCTGGTGCATACGGCTTGAATGAGGTGCTGGCCCAGGAGGACCACGCAAGCCAGCATGAAGAACGAGCCGACTCCAGGGCCGAAGATGCCGTCATAAAAGCCAATGAATGGTGCAGCCGTCACGCAGAATAGGCTAGTCGATACCTTTGCCTTGCGCGCTTGTTCATTCGGCTTTGGGCTGAAGGCAAAGTAGGCGGCGATCAGGATCAGCAGTGGTGGGACGCACGCCTGCAAAACGCTTTTGGGGACGTAAGTTATCGACAAGGCTCCCAACGCCCCACCGATGAACGACATGACAGCCATGGGACTGCCTCGTCTCCAGTCGATCATGCCTTTGCGGGCGAAGGCGCACGTAGCCGAAACCGTAGCCGAAGCTGCCTGGAACTTGTTTGTGGCAATAGCTGCCAAGGGTTCTACACCGGCAATGAACAGCACCGGGAGCGTGATAAGGCCACCGCCGCCGGCGATAGCATCAAAAAAGCCGGCCATCAGTGCAACCAGTGCGAGTAGCAGAACAAACGTCAAGTCGATTTCGATCATGGGGTATTTCCTGTGCTCAACCACGGACCAGCAGCGGGTCTTCAGCGAGCACCAACGGTACGGCGAAGGGGGAGTATCCGAACTGACGGATAAGCAGGCGCCGGTTGTCCTGGACCTTGTCGCGGCCGTGCAAGGCTCGGCTGTTGTTGATCAACAGTGCGCTATCAGGTTGCAGGGCAAACGTCAGCGGTTGTGCAGTGCTCAGTGCTTTTTGAAAGGCGCTGAACGCGCGCGCCGCAGCGTTGCAGGCACGTTCATTCAGACTGAAGCGATAGCTGTTGTATCGAACAGAGAAACCACCATTGGGCTCGAACTGCAGCATTGAAACTGCTTTGCCAGCATTGCCCTGTCCCTGAGCGAAGCAGTCACTGCGTGTGAAGTCGAAAGACTTTGAAGTCAGCGCAAGTGTGTCCAGGTTACTCAAGCGTTCGATGATTTCCCGGAGTGGGAAGACATTCGTAGGTTCATTGGCGGGGTTCCAGCGCGCAGTGAGAATCAGTGCTGAGGGAGCAGGGGAGTGAGCGTTGCTGGCGTTTGTTGAGCAGTTGTAAGGTGCTTCAGTGTGTGGCCCTAAGCGCAAGCCCGCATGCGAGCTGGTTTCAACCTCCAGGCAGGGATCTTCGTCGGGTCGCGGGACGCGGCCACCGCCCTTGAAGTTGCCGACCAGGCGGACCTGTTTGCCATCGTTGTCGATATCGAAGGCGAAACTGCGGTGGCGTACGAGCTCCAGCAGCAGTTGATTGCGCGAGGCAAGGTATTGGCTGCGAGGGCTTTGCGCCAGGGCGGTAATGTCGGGTAGGTATTCTGGTATTGGCTCGTTGGCACAGTGCATCTGCCTGTACATCAAGGCAGATAGATGGCCTTCACTGAAGCGCCGGAGGAGCGCACGCTGTTCTTCACTCAAGGCTTTTTCGAGTTGATCGGCGAATATACGAGCCTGAAGTGCTACTCCTTTAGCCTCCGGTCCACCCAAATCAGCAAGGGTTTGGCTTGCAAAGGCTATGGCCTGGCTTTGCTCTGGGTAAAAATCCAGGTACGCAGCTTCGGAATGAGGCATTGAACGTTCCTTGTAGTTTTTTTGTGAGGCTCCCTGCCTGGCAAGTGGGGAGTCGACTATTCAATGCAGTTATGCCGATACGTGGAAGTCAGCCCATTCCTTGTGTGTCGTAGGAGATTTCTGCCTGTGGCGGTATTGAACGGTGAAACTGTGGAATCGCTCCCGCCTGCGGCATCCAACGGGGCCGGTGTTGGACTTCCCGGGCAGGAAACCGCAAAATAACCCCTTTACTCCATCAACCTCTCCGGATCTGCTGACTCTATGCGTATGCGCCTAATGCTGTTGGGTGGTGGCAATGCCCTCGGGCAAGCGCTGATTCGTCTTGGGGCCGAGGAGGACATCGCATTCCTGGCACCGCGCCCGCCCGAGAACGGCTGGGCGCCCTCAAGCCTCACTCAGCTGCTCGATGACCATCGCCCCGACGCGCTGGTCAACCTGGCCTATTACTTCGACTGGTTCCAGGCCGAGTCGGTCAGCGAGCAGCGCCTGGCCCAACAGGAGCGGGCGGTGGAGCGGTTGGCAGAGCTGTGCCAGCACCATCAGATCACCTTGGTGCAGCCATCCAGCTACCGTGTGTTCGATGGTTCGCGGGCCACGGCCTATAGCGAAAAGGACGAGCCAGTGCCGCTGGGCTTGCGTGGCCAGGCCCTTTGGCGCATCGAGCAGAGCGTGCGTGCGACCTGCCCGCAGCATGTGCTGCTGCGCTTTGGCTGGTTGCTGGATGAGAGTATCGATGGCGCGTTGGGCCGCTTCCTGACCCGTGCCGAGCAACCACAAGAGCTGCTGCTGGCCGATGATCGACGTGGCAACCCGACGCCGATCGATGATGCCGCCCGAGTGATCCTGTCGGTACTCAAGCAACTTGATTGCAATGCGCCGCTGTGGGGCACCTACCATTACGCCGGCAATGAGGCGACCACGCCGCTGGCGCTGGGCCAGGCGATCCTCGCCGAGGCCGGTCAATACCGCCAGCTGGCCGTGCAGGCCCCCACGGCGCAGGCCCATGCCGCGCGTCCGGATGCCAGCGAAGAGCCACAGCATGCGGTACTGGCCTGCAAGAAAATCCTTCATACCTTCGGTATCAAGCCGCGTGCCTGGCGCGCTGGCTTGCCACCTCTACTGGACCGGTTCTACCGCCATGGCTGACGCTGACGCCCCCATCCTGATCACCGGCGGTGCCGGCTTCATTGGCTCCCACCTGTGCGATGCGTTGTTGGACAAAGGTTACGCCGTACGCATTCTCGACGACTTCTCCACCGGCCGACGAAGCAATCTGCAGGTCGACCACCCCCGGCTGGAACTGATCGAAGGTGATGTTGCCGATGCCGGGCTGGTCACTCAGGCTGCGGCTGGTTGCCGTGCTGTGGTGCATCTGGCCGCGGTGGCCTCGGTTCAGGCCTCGGTCGAAGACCCGGTGCGTACTCACCAGAGTAACTTCATCGGTACCCTCAACGTTTGCGAAGCCATGCGCGTGCATGGGCTGCGTCGGGTGCTGTTCGCCTCCAGCGCAGCGGTGTACGGCAACAATGGTGAAGGGGAGTCGATTTCCGAAGACACACCCAAGGCGCCGTTGACACCTTATGCCGTGGACAAGCTGGCCAGTGAGCAGTACCTGGACTTCTACCGCCGCCAGCATGGCCTGGAGCCGGTGGTGTTCCGCTTCTTCAACATCTTCGGGCCACGGCAGGACCCTTCCTCACCGTATTCCGGGGTGATCAGCATCTTCTGCGAGCGTGCTGTACAGGGCTTGCCGATTACAGTGTTCGGTGATGGCGAGCAGACGCGGGACTTCCTTTACGTGGGCGACCTGGTGCAGGTGATGGTGCAGGCACTGGAGCAGCCGCAGGTCGAGGAGGGGGCGGTGAACATCGGGCTGAACCAGGCGACCTCACTGAACCAGTTGCTGGCTGCGCTGGAGAAGGTTGTGGGGCGCTTGCCAGCGATCAGCTATGCGGCGGCGCGATCGGGTGATATCCGCCATTCGCGAGCGGATAACCAGCGGTTGTTGGCGCGGTTCGATTTTGCGCAGGTGACGCCGATGGTTGAAGGCCTGGCAAAGCTTCTCGGTAAAGGCTGAACCCCTCGGGGCTGCGCCGCGGCCCTGAAATCACCCATGCCGCACCCTTCTGCGCTGGCAATCTTCGGGATGTAAGGCCCGCCCATCCTGGCTGCGGACCTGCAATATCTCAAGCGCTTGCCCCGTCACGCCGTCCACCAGTTCCGAACGCGTTTCACCCGCCTCGAACAGAAACCGCTCCCCCCACTGCCTCAAACCAATCACCACTGGAAACACCGACCGCCCTTTATCGGTCAACACATATTCCTTGTAGGCACTGCCATCCGATGCCGGCTGTGTCATCAGTAACCCACTTTCCACCAACAGCTTTAGCCGCGAGGTGAGGATGTTCTTCGCCAGCCCCAGGTTCTTCTGAAATTCACTGAAACGCCGTAGGCCGTCAAAGGCATCGCGCAGGATCATCAGCGCCCAACGGTCACCCAGCACCTCCAGAGCCCGGGCCACGGGGCACTGCGCATTGTTTTCATCGAGCATGGGGCACGCCTGTCTTGATTATCTGGTTGCAGATTAAAACCACTTTTGTTAAATAGCCAGCGTGTGGTTTCAAATTGAAACCAGATTCCAGAGGCTTGCCCGATGATACCTTCGCTGACACGCTGGATAACCCTGTTGCTTGCCACCACCAGTGCGATGGCTGTGGCGACGGTGTACTTCGCTCAACCGCTGCTTGAGTCGATGGCTGCTGAGTTGGGGGTGGCGCAGCAGCAGATTGGCTGGGTAGTCGGCGCGACCCAGGCGGGCTACGCCCTGGGGCTGCTACTGATTGTGCCGCTCGGGGACTTGGTCGACCGTAAACGTCTGTTGCTTGGCCAGTTGCTGTTCTCGGCGCTTGCGCTGGTCGGCGTTGGCATGGCGCCGAACTGGGCAATATTGCTGCTGGCTCTGGCTATCACTGGGTTGATGGCCGTCATGGTGCAGGTGATGGTGGCTCATGCCGCGAGCCTGGCCTCACCTGGCCAGCAAGGGCAGGCGGTAGGCACTGTCACCAGTGGTGTGGTGCTGGGCATTCTGCTGGCACGGCTGGCTTCGGGCGGGCTTGCCGACCTGGCCGGTTGGCGAAGTGTGTACCTGGTCGCCGCAGGGCTCTTGATGTTGTTGGCGCTGGTGCTGTGGCGCAGTCTGCCCGGCGGGCAGCCGATGAGGAGCCGGCCGCGTTACCGGGCGCTGATCATGGCCCAGTTCAGTTTGTATCGGCACGACAGGTTGCTGCGCCAGCGCGGCGTGTTCGGTGTATTGATCTTCGCTGCATTCAGCGTGCTTTGGAGCGCCATGGTCATGCCGCTAAGCGCTGCGCCGCTGGCGCTGAGCCATACCGAGATCGGCCTGTTTGGCCTGGCAGGTGTCGTGGGTACGCTGGCGGCTTCGCATGCCGGGCGTCTGGCCGACCATGGGCGGGGTGAGCGTACAACCGGGGTGTCGTTGGCCCTGCTGACGTTGTCGTGGCTGCCAACAGCGTTCGTCGAGCATTCATTGCTGGCCTTTGTGCTGGGTGTGCTGATGCTGGATTTTGCCGTGCAGGCAGTGCATGTTACCAACCAGAGCCTGTTGCTGACCGGACGTGGTGCGATGGCTAGCCGTTTGATCGGCGCCTACATGTGTTGCTATTCGCTGGGCAGCGGTTTGGGGGCGGTGTTGGCGAGCTGGGTGTTTGCACACTGGGGCTGGGTTGCGGTGTGTGGGCTTGGCATGGGCATCAGTGCCGCCGCGCTGTGCTACTGGCTATGGCTGCAGCGCGCGAGGGCGGCCGAGGCCGCCCTGCAATGTTCAGGTCAGAACTTGTAGCCTAGGCCGACCATGTATACCCACGGGTCGACGTCGACGTCGACCTTGGTCTTGCTGTAGCCAAGGGCGGTCGGGCCGTTGACGCTGGCCTTGGTGTCGATGTCGACGTACCAGACCGAGGCGTTTACCAGCAGGTTGTCGGTCAGCATGTAGTCCATGCCCAGTTGGCCGGCGATACCTACCGAATCCTGCAGCTTGAGGTTGCTGAAGCCTTGTTGCTTGCGTGCGCTGCTCAAGTCTTCGTCAAAGAACAGGGTGTAGTTGATACCGACGCCAGCGTACGGCTGGAAGCGCGAATTTGGCTCCATTGGGTAGTACTGCAGCGACAGCGTCGGCGGCAGTTGCTTGATGTCCGCCAGCTTGCCGTCCAGCCCGCCGCCCAGACCTTTTACGGCGACAGTGTGCTTGAACGGGGTAGCTGCCAGCAGCTCCAGGCCGATGTGGTCGGTGAGCATGTAGGCAAAGGTCAGGCCCAACTGGGTATCGCTGTCCAGGGTCGCCTTGGTGCCCGACACCTTGTTACCGTCGAACTTGAGGTCGCCGCTGCTCTCGTTCGGGGCGGTGGTGATGGCGCCTGCGCGCAGGATCATGTCCCCCGCCTGATAGGCGTGGGCGGCAGGGGCGGCGAGCGCAAGGGCCACAAGCGAGGCACCCAGCAAGGACTTGTTCATGGAAGCTCCCAAAGGACGTTATTAATCGAGTAGTCCAATGGTACGGAGCTGGTTAAACGGAAAGTTTGACCCAGCTCAACGAAGCGTCTTCACGAATTCGAAACAGTTCTCATCTCAGCTCATAAGCGTAGATTTTCTCGGCTTCCATTTGGTAGCCAGCGTCGGCCAGCTCGCTGCTGGAAGCTCTAACCTGCATCTTTCCCTCGATCCAGTAGGGCTGGTAGAGGTCTTCGACGCGCACGCCCATCTCGCTGAAAATATGCACGATCTGGTTCGGTGGTGGCGGCGGCACGTGGATGCACGCGCCATAGTAAGGGACCAGCAGGAATTCGGTGGTGCGGCCTTCCTCGCTGACCTCCAGGGGCACGATGTAGCCGGGCAGTTTGACCTGTTGGCCGTCGAGGCTTTTTACCACTGGCGCGTCGGGCGCCTGCTGGCGCGCGGGCGGGGCGGATTCGGCAGACAATGCGCTGCTGAGCTGTGACATGTCGTGCAGCGGAGCCAGTTGCGGCGGGATGACCGGTGCACCTTCAGGGATCAGCGCGGGCCAGTCCAGCTCCTTGGGTTCGGCGGCCCACAGAGGCATCGCTACCAGCAACAGCAGGGCCAGCAGCATGTGCATTGCCGGCCTCTTCGCGGGCATGCCCGTTCCCATAGGTACTGCACAAGGTCCGAAGCCTGCGGGGCTCCCTGTGGGAGCGGGCGTGCCCGCGAGGCAGGCGGAGAGGTGTTTGATCATTACGCGCACTCAGAGGTGGATGGACAGGCCGTCGGCCAGCGACTGGCGGTAAGCCCGCCACGCCGGCACGCTGCCCATCAGCAACGCGGCCCCCATGATGATAGCCAGCAAGGTCCATTCATGAGTACTTGGCAGAGCCAGTGGCAAATACAAACCATAGTTGGCCTGCACATACCCCTGTGCCAGGGCGATACCCGCATATAGCAAGCCAAGCCCGGCCACGATCCCGACCGACGCCAGTGACAGTGCTTCCAGTACCAGCAACCCTGCAATATGCCAAGGCCGGGCCCCGACCGAGCGCAAGATTGCCATTTCTCGGCGGCGTTCGTTGAGGCTGGTGAGAATCGCCGTGAGCATGCCGATCAAACCGGTCAGCACCACGAATAGTGACACCACGAACAATGCCTGCTCTGCGGTGCCCATCAGGCTCCACAGCTCTTGCAGGGCGACCCCAGGCAGGATCGCCAGCAACGGCTCGCTGCGGTATTCGTTGATTTCCCTCTGCAGACTGAAGGTTGCGATCTTGCTGTTCAGGCCAAGCATGAATGCAGTGATGGCAGCAGGTTGCAGGTCCATCGTACGGGCCTGCTCGGCGCTGATGCGCCCGGCGCCACGGGCGGGTACGCCGTTGTGCCAGTCGATATGGATCGCCTCCATGCCGCCCAGGCTGATATGCAGGGTGCGGTCGACGGGGGTACCGGTGCGCTTGAGTACGCCGACCACGGTAAACGGCTTGTCGTCGTGCTTGACCAGACTGATTGCGGCCACGCCGTGGGCCAGCACCAGCTTGTCACCCAGCTTGTAGTGCAATGCCTCGGCCACTTCGGCGCCGAGCACCACCTCGAACGGGTCGTTGGCAAACTCTCGCCCCTGGCTCAGTTGCAGATGCTGGCGGCGGCCGTACTGGTAATGGCTGAAGTAATCTGTGGTGGTGCCCATCACTCTGTAGCCGCGGTGCGAATCGCCCAGCGAGATCGGGATTGCCCACTTCACCCGTGGGTCCTGTGCATAGTGCTGGAAGCTGTCCCAGCGGATGTTATTGGTCGCGTTGCCAATGCGGAACACCGAATACAGCAGCAGGTTCACCGAGCCAGAGCGTGCGCCGACGATCAGGTCGGTGCCGCTGATGGTGCTGGCGAAGCTGGCACGGGCTTCGGTACGGACCCGCTCAACAGCCAGCAGCAGGCACACCGACAGGGCAATGGCGAAGGCGGTCAGAAAAGCGGTGAAGCGGCGGTTGGCCAGGCTGGCCAAGGCAAGGCGGAGCAGGTACATCAGGCCTCCCGGGGCTTGGCGGCACGGTTCAGTTCAGCAAGCGACAGGTGGCGGTCGAACAGCGGTGCCAGGCTCTGGTCGTGGCTGACGAACAGCAGGCTGGCACCGGCGGCGCGGCACTCATCGAACAGCAGGCGGATGAACGCTTCGCGGGTGTCTGCATCCAGAGCCGAGGTCGGTTCGTCGGCAATCACCAGCTCAGGCTGGCCGATCAGTGCGCGGGCGGCGGCGACCCGCTGCTGCTGGCCGATCGACAGGCTGTCGGCGCGGCGGGCAAGCATGGCAGGGTCGCCCAGGCCCAGGTGGGTCAGCAGCGTGCTGGCCGCCTGGTCAACACTGCCATGGCGCTGCTCGGCGCGTGCCTTGCGGCTGCGCGAGAAGCGGCAGGGCAGCTCGACGTTTTCACGTACCGAGAGGAACGGCAGCAGGTTGAACTGCTGAAAGATGTACCCTGTGTGATCGACCCGAAAACGATCGCGGGCGCCCTGGCTCAGGCTGCCGAGGTCCTGGCCGAGCAGCTGGATGCGACCCTTGTCCGGCACGTTCACCCCGCCCAGCAGGCCCAGCAAGGTCGTCTTGCCACTGCCGCTGGGGCCTTTGAGAAACAGTGCCTCACCAGCGTCCAGGCGCAATGCCGGAATATCCAGCAGCGGCGGGTGACCTGGCCAGGCGAACACCAGGTCATGCAGATCGATCAACGGCTGGTTCATTCAGAAGGCGACCGCTGCCTTGGCCGGCGTGGATTCCAGGCCTTTCTGGCCATTGGGACCGATCAGTTGCACGTTGATTTTCTGGGTGGCGGGGAAGGCCTTGAACAGCGGCGCCAGGTCCAGCTGGGTCATTTTGTCGGGGTTGGCGCACGTCAGCTGGTAGTGGGCGCCGATGTCGCTGTGCTGATGGCCGTGTTCGTGTTCATGTTCGTGTTCGTCACTCTCGTCATCGGCCTTGGAGGCGTCACCGAAGAGAGGGCTTTCCAGTGCCTGCTGGTCTTCCTTGCAGTTTGCGGCGCCAGAAAGACCGAAGAGCTTCAGTGGTTGTTCAAGTTGCTGGCGCACGGCGGCGACTTTGGCCTTGTCGGCATCGCTGCTGGCGGCATGCTCGAAGCCGACCAGGTTCATTGCCGGGCTGTCCAGCTCCAGTTCCAGGGTATTGCCATCGAGTACCGCGTTGAGCTTGGCCACGCCATGCTCGTGGGCGCCGAGCGAGCCGTGGGCGTGGTCATGATCATGGTCATCGTGGGCATGGGCAACGGCCAGTGGCAGCAAAGCGAAGGGCAGGGCGAGCAGCAGGCGACGCATGGACGACTCCGGAGCGGGCTGAAAGATTCGGTTATGTTATAACAACTTTTCTGCTTGCCGCCAGTCTGTGTGGCACAGGTTTCATGTTGCGGTAGCATGGCTGCATTGACGTGAGTTCAAGGAATGCATCATGAGAGTTCGTGGACAGATTGGTGACTGGCCGGTGGACCTGACCATCGAGCTTACGCCTGAAGAGTGGGCGCAGTTGGGGCGGCAGACCGAGGTGCCGGTGGTAGCCCAGGCGGCTGCGACAGCAGCGGTGGCCGGGCCGCGCCAGAATGACGCTCAGTGGGCTGCGGCGCGTGATGTGTTGCGCCTGGCAGGACAGATGAGCGGGCCGGAATTGCTGGACCGGCTGGAAGGGTTGGCCGGGAGTACGGCGGCGGGCAAACGGCTGCTGGTGCGTTTGCGGCACAGCAGTGAGGTCAAGGTGGAGAGTGGCGTGGATGCGCCGGTTTATCACTGGGTCGGGTGAGCGCTGTCTTGCTCAAAATCTGAAAAGTCTGCGCGGTCGCCCGTAGGAGCGGGTTTACCCGCGAACACCGGCAGAGCCGGTGCCATCCACTGTGTCGGTTTCTTCGCGGGCATGCCCGCTCCCACAGGTCCAGCGCAGGCTTCAAGGTCACTCAGAACATTGCCGCCGACAGCTTGCGACGATAAACACCAACCAGCGGGTGATCGCCACCCAGCAAATCGAACACCTGCAACAGCGCCTTTTGCGGCAGCCCGTTCTCGTAGCCACGGTTACGCTGGAACAGCTTCAGCAGCCCTTCCAGCGCCGCCTCGTACTGCTGGCGCGCCAGTTGCTGAATGCTCAGCTGATAAGCCGCCTCGTCGTCTTGCGGGTTCTGCGCCAGGCGGCTTTTAAGGTCAGCCACTTCCGGCAGGCTGGCAGCCTGGCGCAGGAAGGTCAGCTGGGCCTTGGCACCGGCCAGTGCAGCTTTGTGTTCGTCAGTCTTGACCGCATCCAGCACCACTTGCGCTTCGCCCAGCTCGCCACGCTCGGCCAGGCAGCGGGCATACAGGATCAGCGCTTCGGCATTGCTGTTGTCCTCACCCAGCAGCGCCTGCAACAGCGCTTCGGTTTCGGCAAAACGGCTTTCGGCAAACAGCGCCTTAGCCTGTTCCAGTGGCGAGGCGGTGGGCGCGGCTGGCATTTGTACATGCGGCTCGAGCATGGCGCGGATCGCCGACTCCGGTTGTGCCCCGGCAAAACCGTCAACCGGCTGGCCGTCCTTGAACAGCACCACTGTCGGCAGGCTGCGGATGCCGAACTGGGCAACCACCTGTTGCTCCACGTCGCAGTTGATCTTGGCCAGCAGCAGTTCGCCCTGGTAACCCTCGGCAATCTTTGCCAGCAATGGCATCAGCGCCTTGCACGGCGCGCACCACTCGGCCCAGAAGTCTACCAGCACCGGCTTGTGGAAGGAGTTCTCGATCACCAGTTGCTGGAAGGTGGTATCGGTGGCGTCGAAAATGTAAGGCGTGTCTTGGGTCATCGCGACTCTCGCAAACTCGTGTATGGCAACACTATAAGGTGTCGCGGCTGGCGTGGTACAGGCTGACCCGGCGGAATTCGTGTGGCTCGGCCAGGTCCGGCAGGGTCAGTGCTTCGAGCACGCCCAATTGCTGGTACAACGGGTGGCGAAAGTCACGTACTCGCGAGTCGGCCACCAGGGCCTGGCGACCGCGGCTCAGGAAGGCATCCAGCAGCGGCAGGTTGGCGCGGTCGTACAGCACATCGGCAACCAGGATCAGGTCGAAGCGGTCTTCCTCGGCAAAGAAATCGCTGCTGTAGCTTAGTGTCACCCCGTTCAGTGCTGCATTCGCACGGCAGGCATCGAGGGCCAGCGGGTCGAGGTCGCAGGCCACCACTTCCAGTGCACCGGCGCGTGCAGCAGCAATGCCGGCGATGCCAGAGCCGGCGCCAAAGTCCAGCACGCGCTTGCCCGCCACCCACTCCGGGCGTTCGGCCAGGTAGCGGGCCATTGCCAGCCCACTGGCCCAGCAGAAACTCCAATAGGGGGGCTCTTCAAGAATGCGCCGGGTTTCTTCGCTGCTGAAGGCGCGATCCATGTTCTGGTCGTCGATCAGCCATAGCTTCAGGTCGCAATCGGGCAGTTCGCTGACGATCAGGCGCGCTTCGCCGATCAGGCCGCTGAGGGCCTGTTGCAGGGCCAGCGGCGCCACTTACGGCGCCTTCTCGAAACGCAGCGGGCCTGTGGCCTGGGTCTGTGCCTGGATAATGCGCACAGGGGGCAGGTGCATGATCAGCTGGCCAGAGTTGCTGGCGCGGCCACGCAGTTCGACTCGGGCACCGGGCGGGAAGGCTTCGGGGTTGAAACGCAGGTGGTAGGGCAGTGCCTGGCCAGTACCGGTCAGCTTGCTGCTTGCCAGCAGGCGCTGCGGACGGTCGCGTTCGTCGATGACCAGCAAGGCCAGTTCCACGTCGGCACCTGCCGGGATTTCCAGCAAGGTGCCGCTCAGCTCGCGCTGGTAGGCCGGCAGCGGACCCGGTACTTCGGCCTTGGCCGAGCGGGCAGGGGCGGGCGCCGGGTTGTCGGTCTTTGGCCTGTCGCTGCCGCAGGCGGCAAGCAGACCGGCGCAGCACAGCACGACGAGCGCTCGGTAGTGCATGGGGGAGTCCTTCACGGGCATATTTCCCATGGATGTTAACCCCTTTGGCTTGTCTTGCCAGTGCAATGCGCTACCATGGCCCTCCCTTTTTTTGTTGCCTGCCACCATGCACTGTCCCTTTTGCGGTGCCAACGACACCAAGGTCATCGACTCTCGCCTCGTCGCCGAGGGCGAGCAGGTGCGCCGCCGCCGTGAATGCGTGGCCTGCGGCGAGCGCTTCACCACCTTCGAAACCGCCGAGCTGGTGCTGCCCCGGCTGATCAAGCAGGACGGCACGCGTCAGCCCTTCGACGAAGAAAAGCTGCGCGCCGGCATGCAGCGGGCGCTGGAAAAGCGTCCGGTCAGCGTCGAGCGCCTGGAAGCCGCGCTGGCGCACATCAAGAGCCGGCTGCGAGCCACTGGCGAACGCGAAGTCAAATCGCTGGTGGTCGGTGAAATGGTCATGGCCGAGTTGCGCAAACTCGATGAAGTGGCCTATATCCGCTTTGCCTCGGTGTACCGGCGCTTCCAGGACCTCGACGAGTTCCGCGAAGAAATCGACCGTCTGGCCCGTGAGCCAGCTAAAGAGTGAACATGCCCAGCCAAGCCGCCATCCTAGACGCCCACTACATGGCCCGCGCGCTGGAGCTGGCGCGCAAAGGCCTGTACACAACCCACCCGAACCCGCGGGTCGGCTGCGTGATCGTACGTGATGGCGAGGTGGTTGGCGAAGGCTGGCACGTACGCGCCGGCGAGCCGCATGCCGAAGTGCATGCCCTGCGTCAGGCGGGTGAACTTGCCCGCGGGGCTTGTGCCTACGTCACCCTGGAACCATGCAGCCACCATGGCCGTACGCCGCCGTGTGCCGAAGCGCTGGTCAAGGCCGGCGTGGCGCGTGTAGTAGCCGCCATGCAGGACCCTAACCCGCAAGTGGCGGGACAGGGCCTGCGGCGCCTGGCCGAAGCCGGAATCGAAGTGGCCAGCGGGGTGCTCGAAGCCGAGGCTCGCGCCCTCAACCCAGGCTTCCTCAAGCGCATGGAGCATGGCCTGCCGTTCGTTCGCGCCAAGCTGGCCATGAGCCTGGATGGCCGCACCGCCATGGCCAGTGGTGAAAGCCAGTGGATCACCGGCCCGGCCGCCCGCTCGGCGGTACAGCGCCTGCGCGCCCGTTCCAGCGTGGTGCTGACCAGCGCCGCCAGTGTACTGGCCGATAACGCACGCATGACCGTGCGTGGCGCCGAGCTGGGTCTGGATGCCGAAACCACTGCCCAGGCACTCAGCCGCACACCCTTGCGAGTGTTGGTCGATGGCCGCCTGCGCCTGCCACTGGCTGCGCCGTTCTTCCAGGTCGGCCCGGCTCTGGTGGTGACTGCTGTCGCAGATGACCCGCGCTATGCCGCTGCCGGCCACGAATTGCTCAGCTTGCCGGGCGACAATGGCCAGGTCGACCTTGCGGCGCTGCTGCAGGCCCTGGCCGCCCGCGGCGTAAACGAAATCCTGCTGGAAGCTGGCGCTGGCCTGGTGGGTGCCTTTGCCAGGCTGGGCCTGGTCGATGAGTTCCAGCTGTTCGTCGCCGGCACCTTCCTCGGCTCCCACGCCCGCCCATTACTGGACTGGCCACTGGAAAAGATGAGCGAGGCGCCGCGGCTGAAAATTACCGAAATGCGCGCAGTGGGCGATGACTGGCGGGTCACTGCCATCCCCCTGCCGGCGCCCGGCGTATAATGCCGGGCTTGCCCTGCGCAAACCGTTTTTGAGGAAGACCCCATGTTCACCGGCATCATCGAATCCATTGGCACCATCCGCAGCCTGACCCCCAAGGGTGGTGACGTGCGCGTCTACGTAGAAACCGGCAAGCTCGACTTGGGGGACGTCAAACTCGGCGACAGCATCGCCGTCAACGGTGTATGCCTTACGGCCGTAGAGCTGCCGGGCGACGGCTTCTGGGCCGATGTCAGCGTCGAAACCCTCAAGCGCACCGCCTTCATCGACCTCAAGAGCGGCAGCAAGGTCAACCTGGAGAAAGCCCTGACGCCCACCACCCGCCTGGGCGGGCACCTGGTCAGCGGCCACGTCGACGGGGTCGGCGAAATCATTTCGCGCAGCGATAACGCTCGCGCCATCCAGTTTCGCGTGCGTGCACCGAAGGAACTGGCCAAGTACATCGCCCACAAGGGTTCGATCACCGTCGACGGTACCAGTCTGACGGTGAATGAGGTCAATGGCGCCGAGTTCGAGCTGACCATTGTCCCGCACACTCTGTCCGAAACCATCATGGCCGATTACCGTGCAGGGCGTCGGGTAAACCTTGAGGTCGACCTGCTGGCCCGTTACCTGGAGCGCTTGCTACTGGGTGACAAGGCCGCCGAACCGAGCAAGGGCAGTGGCATTACCGAAAGCTTCCTGGCCGCCAATGGCTTCTTGAAATCCTGATTGAGAAGGGGGTGCCGCGTGGCGCTCAACAGCATCGAAGAACTGGTCGAAGACATCCGCCAGGGCAAAATGGTCATCTTGATGGATGACGAAGACCGTGAGAACGAAGGCGATATCATCATGGCGGCCGAATGCTGCCAGCCCGAGCACATCAACTTCATGGCCAAGCACGCCCGTGGCCTGATCTGCATGCCGATGACCCGCGAGCGTTGCGAAACGCTGAAGCTGCCGTTGATGGCACCGCGCAACGGCTCGGGCTTCGGCACCAAGTTCACCGTGTCGATCGAAGCCGCCGAAGGCGTCACCACCGGTATTTCCGCCGCCGACCGCGCACGCACTGTGCAGGCTGCCGCAGCCAAGGACGCCAAGGCCGAAGACATCGTCAGCCCTGGTCACATCTTCCCGCTGATGGCCCAACCAGGCGGTACGCTGGCGCGTGCCGGCCACACCGAAGCCGCCTGTGACCTGGCGCGCATGGCCGGTTTCGAGCCAAGCGGCGTGATCTGCGAAGTGATGAACGACGACGGCACCATGTCGCGCCGCGCCGAACTGGAAGTGTTCGCCGCCGAGCACGGCCTGAAGATCGGCACCATCGCCGACCTGATCCACTACCGCATGATCCACGAACGCACCGTGCAGCGTGTTTCCGAGCAATCGGTGGAGAGCGAGCTGGGTGAGTTCAACCTGGTCACCTACCGTGACGCGGTCGAAGGCGACGTACACATGGCCTTGACCCTGGGCAAGATCTGCGCCGAAGAGCCGACCTTGGTACGGGTACACAATATGGACCCACTGCGTGACCTGCTGCTGGTCAAACAGCCAGGTCGCTGGAGCCTGCGCGCGGCCATGGCCGCCGTGGCCGAGGCCGGCAGCGGTGTGGTCTTGCTGCTGGGCCACCCACTGGACGGCGACGTGCTGCTGGCGCACATCCGCGAAAGTGCGGGCGATGCGCCGACCAAGGCCCCGACCACCTACAGCACTGTGGGTGCCGGTTCGCAGATCCTGCGCGACCTCGGCGTGCGCAAGATGCGCCTGATGAGTTCGCCGATGAAGTTCAACGCGATATCCGGATTCGATCTGGAAGTTGTAGAATACGTGCCCTCCGAGTGACTTGAGGCGGCATTGACGCCCTCTGCTCGAGTCCAGACCCCTGCCGAGGCCGCTTGTATGCGGCCTCGCTCTTGAAGATGAGAATATCGGAATGACCCTGAAGACCATCGAAGGTACCTTCATCGCCCCCAAAGGTCGCTATGCTTTGGTGGTTGGCCGCTTCAACAGCTTCGTTGTCGAAAGCCTGGTAAGCGGTGCCGTTGACGCCCTGGTACGCCATGGTGTCAGCGAAAGCGACATCACCATCATCCGTGCCCCGGGTGCATTCGAGATCCCGCTGGTGGCACAGAAGGTCGCCCAGCAAGGCGCCTACGACGCGATCATCGCCCTGGGCGCCGTGATCCGTGGCGGTACCCCGCATTTCGAATACGTGGCGGGCGAATGCACCAAGGGCCTGGCCCAGGTGTCCATGGAGTTCGGTGTTCCGGTGGCGTTCGGCGTACTGACCGTCGACTCCATCGAGCAAGCCATCGAGCGTTCTGGCACCAAAGCCGGCAACAAAGGTGCTGAAGCTGCCCTGTCCGCACTGGAAATGGTCAGCCTGCTGGCGCAGTTGGAGGCCAAGTGATTAGCGACGAAAGCGATCGTTTCAACCCGCGCGATCCAAAACCTGCGGATGCCGGCAAGCCCTCGAAGAGCGCCAAGCGCCGCGAAGCCCGCAAGCTCGCGACCCAGGCCCTCTACCAGTGGCACATGGCCCAGCATTCGCTGAACGAGATCGAAGCGCAGTTCCGGGTGGACAACGATTTCACCGATGTCGACGGTGCCTATTTCCGCGAGATCCTGCATGGGGTCCCGGCAATCAAGGGCGAAATCGACAAGGCGCTGGTGCCTTGCATGACCATCGCACTGGAAGAGCTCGACCCGGTTGAGTTGGCCGTGCTGCGCCTGTCCACCTGGGAACTGATCAAGCGCGTCGACGTGCCGTACCGCGTCGTGATCAACGAAGGTGTGGAGCTGGCCAAGGTCTTCGGTGCCACTGACGGCCACAAGTTCGTCAACGGCGTATTGGACAAGCTCGCCCCGGCGCTGCGTGAAGCAGAAGTCAAGGCGAACAAGCGCTGATCCTGGCGCTGCCTGGCCATGGGTGAGTTCGAGCTGATCAACCATTACTTCGCCGCTGCGCCTTGTGCGCAGGGCGGCGATGGCGTGGCGCTGGGAATCGGCGACGACTGCGCCCTGCTGGACCTTCCCCCCGGTGAGCAACTGGCGGTGTCGACCGATACCCTGGTCGCCGGGGTGCACTTTCCTGCTGTTTGCGATCCGTTGCTGCTTGGCCAGCGTTCGTTGGCCGTGGCGGCCAGTGACCTGGCAGCCATGGGTGCGACTGCAATCGGCTTTACCCTCGCACTGACCCTGCCTGACGTTGGCCCTGACTGGCTGGCGGCCTTTGCCGACGGCCTTGGTCGCATGGCCCACCGTTGTCGCATGAGCCTGATCGGTGGTGACACCACGCGCGGCCCGTTGAGCATCACCGTGACCGTGTTCGGCCGCGTACCGGCTGGCCAGGCCTTGCGCCGCAGCGGTGCAAGGCCGGGTGACCTGCTGTGTGTCGGTGGTTCACTGGGCAAGGCCGCCGGTGCATTGCCGCTGGTGCTGGGTGAGCGCGAGGTGCCTGCCGCGCAGGCCGAGCCGCTGCTGGCCCATTACTGGTCACCGATGCCGCAGCTCACCCTCGGTGCCCTGCTGCGTGGCCGGGCCACGGCGGCGCTGGACATCTCCGACGGGCTGCTCGCCGACTGTGGGCATATTGCCAAGGCATCCGGTGTCGCGTTGGAGGTGAACCTGGCGCAAGTGCCAGTGTCTCCTGCTCTGGAGAGCTTCCTCGGCCGTGAAGCAGCCGTGCAGGCAGCGCTTACCGGTGGCGACGATTACGTACTGGCGTTCACTTTGCCACCCGAGGCGTTGGCGCCTCTGGCAGCCTTCGATTTTATCGAGGTGCATACCGTCGGCCGTGTGCTCGAAGGGCAAGGCGTGACCTTGCGCGACGCGCAGGGCCAGGACATCACCCCCGTTCAGCGGGGCTATCAACACTTCAGGGAGATACCGTGACCGATCACCCCAATCAGGTGCCTGCGGAGTTCGTTCCGCCTTCGGTCTGGCGCAACCCGTGGCACTTCATCGCTTTTGGCTTTGGTTCTGGCACCTTGCCCAAGGCGCCGGGTACCTGGGGCTCGCTGGTGGCCATACCGTTCATCCCGCTGTGGCAGATGCTGCCCGACTGGGGTTACTGGCTGTTGCTCGGCGTGAGCATGCTGTTTGGCTTCTGGTTGTGTGGCAAAGTTGCCAATGACTTGCGCGTACACGACCATGAAGGCATTGTCTGGGACGAGATTGTCGGCATGTGGATCACCCTCTGGCTGGTGCCGGAGGGCTGGCAGTGGCTGTTGGCAGGGTTCCTGCTGTTCCGCTTCTTCGACATCCTCAAGCCGTGGCCGATCCGCTGGATCGACCGCCATGTGCACGGGGGCGTCGGCATCATGCTCGACGATATCCTGGCCGGCGTGTTTGCCTGGCTGGGCATGCAGGTTCTGGTGTGGGCGGTTGCCTGAAACAGGGAGTGCGTGAATGGCCATAAGGACTGTACTGCTGGCAATGCTGCTGAGTGTTGCCCCGTGGGTGGCGGCTGCCGAGAGCATGCCGAAACAGATCCATCTGGTTAGCGAGGAGTGGCTCGACTACACCAACGCCGACGGTACCGGGGTGGCCTGGGATGTGCTGCGCAAAGTGTTCGAGCCGGCCGGAGTCGAGGTGGTCACCCAGAGCGCGCCCTACAGCCGGGCGGTTGGCCTGGTCAGGCGCGGCGAGGCTGATGCCTGGGTTGGCTCGTACAAGGAAGAAAACGACGACAATCTGTACCCGCGCTGGCACTTCGACATGGACCATATCTATGCCTTGGGGCTGGCCAGCAAGCCTGCGCCTACGCTGGAGACCATCGGCAAGTACCGGTTGGCCTGGGTGCGTGGCTATGATTACGGCAGCTACTTGCCCAATGTGCACGAGTTCCGCGAAATCCAGCGTCGCGAGGGCATTTTGCCGATGCTCGAGCATGACCGGGTGGACTACTACATCGACGCACTGACCGAGGTGGACTACGTGCTCGGGCAAGCCCCCCAGCCCGAGCGCTTTCGGCGTACCCATGTGGCCGAGTTGCCGTTGTACCTGGCCTTTGCCCGTAACGACCAGGCCAGGGCCCTGCGCGATCTGTTCGACAAGCGCATGAAAGAGCTGGTACGTAGCGGCGAACTGAAGCCGATTTTCGAGCACTGGAAACAGCCCTATCCGTTCAACGCGGACAGTCGCCCGCACTGAGGCCGAATACATTGAGGTAGATCGCGGTTCTCTGTGGCAGCGGGCTTGTGATTGAGCGGTGGCTTTCAATAAGTATCGAACTTTTCGATCTTAACCCACCGTATACAGCCAGCCCACATCCCCCAACCTGCTGATACAATCGGCCCACGAGAAAATTCCTACTTATTCCAGGAGCACAACGTGCCCGTCGTCTTTGTTGCCGCCTCTAAACTCCCGACGCCCTTCGCGACCTTCACCATGCATGGCTTCCTCGACGAAGCTACAGGCCGTGAGCATGTGGTGCTCAGCCTGGGTGATATCGCGGACGGCCAGCCGGTACTGGGGCGCCTGCATTCCGAGTGCCTGACCGGCGATGCACTGTTCAGCCAGCGCTGCGACTGCGGCTCGCAGCTTGAAGCCGCGCTGCAGGCCATCGCCCGCGAAGGCCGTGGGGTGCTGTTGTACCTGCGTCAGGAAGGCCGTGGCATCGGCCTGCTGAACAAGATACGCGCCTACGAGCTGCAAGATGGCGGCGCCGACACCGTCGAAGCCAACGAGCGCCTGGGCTTCGCTGCCGACCAGCGTGACTACGCCATATGCCTGCCGATGCTCGAGCACCTGGGCGTCAAGTCGCTGCGCCTGATGACCAACAATCCGCGCAAGGTCAAAGCCCTGACCGACATGAACATCGTGGTTGCCGAGCGTGTGCCGCTGCACACCGGGCATAACCCGCACAACCGCTACTACCTGGCGACCAAGGCCGGCAAGTTGGGCCACATGCTGGGCAACGAACACCAGGGCGAGGTGCCCCAGGCGTGACCCGCGCCGAGGTCAAGCGGCGCCTGGCACTGGCCTGGTGGCAGTACCTGGCGGTGGGCCTGGTACCGTTGCCAGTCATGGCTTGGGCCTTTGGGGGAGGCGATGCGCTGCCTCCGGTGTTGGCCATGCCGCTATTCATCGCCGGTGCGGCCACCATGTTTCTCAGCCTGCCGCGCTTCGGCGCCTATAAGCGCGCACTTATTGCCACCTCCAAAGTGCTCGGTACGGGTGAAGAGCCCACTGCCTGGATCGAACTGGCACGGGTACGGCGCGTGGCCATGCTGTATGCCTGCTTCCCGGCTTGGGTCGCCGCACTGTCGGTGCTGGTCGGCCTGGAGGCGGTGCCGCAGATCCTGCTCGCATTGTCGACGGTTGTAGTGCTGTACCTCTATCGCATTCCGCGCCAGTTGGGCTGATGCGACTGCTACCTGGCCTGCTGGCGTTGTTCGCCTGCACCGTACAGGCTGCCGAACCGCTGCGTGTCGTCAGCCTGGCCCCCTCGATGAGCGAGATCATGCTTGAGCTGCAGGCCGACGACCTGCTGGTGGGCGTGCTGGATGGCGGCGACCGGCCGGCTGCGCTGCGCCACTTGCCTTCGGTCGGGCGCCAGGGGCAACTGGACATGGAGCGCCTGCTCAGCCTGCGCCCCGATCTGTTGCTGCTGTGGCCAGGCAGTGTGCCACCGGCCCAGCGTGACCAACTCAAGCGCCTGGGTATTGCCACCTTCAGCGCCGAACCCCATGACATCGACCAGTTGATTGAGCAGATCGAGGCCATTGCCGGGCGTATCGGGCGGGCCGAGCAGGGCCATTCGTACGCGCGAGCCCTGCGTGAGCGGCTGCAGCAGCTGCGCCAACAGTATCGGCGTGACGAGCCCTTGCAGGTGTTTTATCAAGTCTGGGATCGGCCGCTGTACACGCTCGGTGGCCGCCAGGTGGTGACCGACGCCTTGGCCGTGTGCGGGGCGCGCAATGTGTTCGCTGACCTTGCCCAGCCCGCGCCGCAAGTGAATGTGGAGTCCGTGCTGCTGCGTAATCCGCAGGTCATCCTGGCAGCCGATGAGGCGCAACTGGCCAGCTGGAAGGCCTGGCCGCAGATTCGGGCGGTTGCTGATGGGCGCCTGCTGGTGGTGCCGGACAAAGGGCTGGAGCGTCCCAGCGGGCAGATGATCGAAGCCACCGCCCGCTTGTGTGCGTTGCTGGACGCTAAAGCGCCGGCGTCCAGGTGACGCTGAAGAGCACAGTGCGGCCTTCTTCGCGGTAAGGGTGATACGTGCCCTCGTAGCTGTAAAGGGCGCGGCTGTAGTTGCGGTCCAGCAGGTTATCCAGTTTGGCTTCGAGTTCCAGTTCATCGCTAGCCGCCCAACTGCCGCGCAAACCAAGCAGGCCATAGCCACCGATGCGGTTACGGTTGGCCTCATCGTCATAACTGCTGCTGACCGCCTGCCAGCTGGCACCCACGCTGAAACGCCCGAACTCACGGTCAAGGTCCAGGCTCAAGGAGCGGCGGGCTCGGCGGGCGAGGGTATGGCCGGTCTCGCGGTCGCGTGGGTCGATCAGCGCCAGGCCAAGCTGGCTGTGCCAGGCGCCCCATTGCTGCGCTAGTGCCATTTCCACCCCATTGATTCGTGCCGAGGCGACGTTACGGGGTATCGAGTCCTGGCCAAAGATGATCGCGTCGCGCAGATCGGTGCGGTACAGCGAAGTCTCCAGCCGACTCTCTGTACTCAGCTGGCTGCGCCATTGCAGCTCGTAGCTTCTGGAGTGCTCTGGGTCCAGGTTCGGATTGCTGAACTGTGGGTAATACAGGTCGTTGAACGTCGGAGCGCGGAAGCCTTCGCTGTATGACAGCAGCACATCGTTGTTCGCGTTCAGCGGTACGGTCAGGCTGCCGCTCCAGGTGGTCTGGCCACCAAACTGTTGGTTGCGGTCATGGCGCACGCCCAGCTCAGTGGAAAACGGCTCGCCCTGGTAGCGGTGCTGGGCGAACACGGCACGGTTCCAGCGGCTGTCCTCAGTGAAGTCGGTACTGCCGTGTACGCGGTCTTCGTACCAGTCGCCACCGATCAGTACGGTGTTCCGTTCGCCGATGGACAGGTCGTTCTGCCAGGTAGCCTGATCGCGGTAGGTGTTGAACACGAAGCGCTCAGCGCTGAGCTTGTCGCGTTTGTCGTCCCGGTTCTCGCTATGTGCCAGTTCAAGGCGTGAATGCCAGGTTTCGGTGAACTGAACGTCAAAGTAGCTGCCCAGGCTGCTGACGCTGAAGTCGGTGTAGGGTTGTTGACCGAAGCTTTCGAAGGTGACCGGGTCGAAGCCACCGAACGGGTTGTCGTACTCGCTGCGACCACGGCTGTCGAGCAGGTTCAGGCCGACCTCGAAACGCTCACCGAAGGTGTGGCTCAGGCTCAGGTTCACCGCCTTGTTGCGGTAGGCGTCGTGGTCACCATCGCTGGCGAAGGATGGCCCGGTCGAGTCGATACCGGCAGTTTCATCCAGGCTGGCGCCAAGGTTGAAGCGGGTCGAGTCGTTGCCGCCAGAAAGCCCCAGGCTGCGTTGGAATGTCTGGTTGCTGCCGGCGGCCATGCGCAGGCGTGGCTGCAGGCCGGGGCCATTGCTGCGGCGGGTGAAGATCTGAATAACCCCGCCAATGGCATCGCTGCCGTACACCGCCGAGCGCGAGCCACGCAGCACTTCAACCCGCTCGATCTGATCGACGTCCAGAAACTGCAGGCCGCTGTCGCCCGAAGTGGCATTGGCGATGCGTACGCCATCGACCAGCACCAGGCTTTGCGCCGCCTTGGTGCCACGGATAAAGATGCCCGGCAGGCTGCCACGGCCACCGGTAGGTGCCACTTGCACGCCCGGTACGCGGGAGAGCAGGTCAGTGACGCTGGTGGGTTGCAGGCGGTCGATGTCGGAGCGGGTGAAAACCGTGTTGGCGGCACTGGTGGCGGTTCGCGACTCGACCTGACGGCTGGCGCTGATCAGCACGTCGGGGAGCTTGAGGGCGTCGTCGCGCTCAGCGGCCAGAAGGAATGTAGGGGCACAGAGAATCGTGGTACAGGCAAATTTTTTCATGGGCAGTTCCAAAGAGTTTTCACAGCACTGTGCTGTCCCCGTAGGAGCGGGTTCACCCGCGAAAGGGCCGGGCCTGCTGGCCAATTTCCACCAGCCGTTCACCGTTGCCGCCGCTACCGTATTCGCGGGTAAACCCGCTCCTACAGTGGGCA
>NZ_JBICKE010000135.1:0-10458 GCF_043103865.1 Pseudomonas sp. yb_5 | reverse complement strand
ATCTCCACCCGCCGTTCACCGTTGCTGTCGCCACCGTATTCGCGGGTAAACCCGATCCTACACACAAATCGTTGGTGGACACACATCGGAGGTTGGACACAGGCCGCCGTAGGAGCGGGTTCACCCGCGAACACCGGCGAAGCCGGTGCCATCCATCGCATTGCTTTCTTCGCGAGCATGCCCGCTCCCCACAGCGCCTCCGGCAATTCTCAAGGCAAGCGGTTCTGGTTCTGCGTCTTGAGCAAATCGCGAATTTCGGTCAGCAGCGTCTCTTCAGCCGAAGGCACAGGCGGCGTAGTCGGTGCCACGGCTTCTTCACGCTTGAGCTTGTTGATTGCTTTCACGCCCATGAAGATGGCAAAGGCCACGATCACGAAGTCGATCACGGTCTGGATGAACTTGCCATACGCCAGCATCACCGCTGGCAAGTCACCTTCGGCAGCCTTCAGGGTAATGGCCAGGTCGCTGAAGTCCACGCCACCGATCAACAGGCCCAGTGGCGGCATGATCACGTCGCCGACGAAGGACGAGACGATCTTGCCGAAGGCCGCGCCGATGATGATACCGACCGCCATGTCGACGACATTGCCTTTGACTGCGAAAGCCTTGAACTCGTTGAGCATGCCCATGTTTGGTTCCTTGTAACAAAAGGTAAGGTTAAGGCAGTGTAAGCCACTAAAACGCTTCATGCGTTGTGTTCAGGGCTACTGACTGCAGTTAGAACGAATAGTTTTGTCGCATCCCGAGGCGTTCGAGACACGTCCTGCTCGGCTATCATGGCGAATTTTTCCAGGAGACCCCACCCATGGCCAAGGCCAAGCGCTTGTATGGCTGCACCGAATGCGGCGCGACTTTCCCCAAATGGGCCGGCCAGTGCGGCGAATGCGGGGCCTGGAATACCCTGGTCGAAACCATGATCGAAAGCGGCGGCGCTGCTGCACCCAGTAGCGGCCGCGCTGGCTGGACAGGACAGCAGGCGCAGATCAAGACCCTGGCCGAAGTCAGTGTCGAGGAAATCCCGCGTTTCACGACCAGCAGCACCGAACTGGACCGTGTGCTGGGTGGCGGCCTGGTGGATGGCTCGGTGGTGCTGATCGGCGGTGACCCCGGCATCGGCAAATCGACCATTTTGCTACAGACCTTGTGCAACATCGCCGTGGGCATGCCGGCACTGTATGTCACAGGGGAGGAGTCGCAGCAGCAGGTGGCCATGCGCTCCCGGCGGCTGGGCCTGCCCCAGGACCAGCTCAAGGTGATGACCGAAACCTGCATCGAGACGATCATTGCCACGGCGCGGGTCGAGAAGCCGAGGGTAATGGTGATCGACTCGATCCAGACCATTTTCACCGAGCAGTTGCAATCGGCCCCGGGCGGCGTGGCCCAGGTGCGCGAAAGCACAGCGTTGCTGGTGCGCTACGCCAAGCAAAGCGGTACGGCAATCTTCCTGGTCGGCCACGTGACCAAGGAAGGCTCGCTGGCTGGCCCAAGGGTGCTGGAGCACATGGTCGACACTGTGCTGTATTTTGAAGGTGAGTCCGATGGCCGCCTGCGCTTGCTGCGGGCGGTCAAGAACCGCTTTGGCGCGGTCAACGAACTGGGCGTGTTCGGCATGACCGATCGTGGCCTCAAGGAGGTCTCGAACCCGTCGGCGATCTTCCTCAACCGTACCCAGGAAGAGGTGCCGGGGAGCGTGGTGATGGCAACCTGGGAGGGGACCCGGCCGATGCTGGTCGAGGTGCAGGCGCTGGTCGACGATAGCCATCTGGCCAACCCGCGGCGGGTGACCTTGGGCCTGGACCAGAACCGCCTGGCCATGTTGTTGGCGGTACTCCACCGTCATGGCGGTATCCCGACCCATGACCAGGACGTGTTTCTCAACGTGGTCGGCGGGGTGAAGGTGCTGGAAACGGCTTCGGACCTGGCGCTGCTGGCGGCGGTGATGTCCAGCTTGCGTAACCGGCCACTGGCCCATGGTTTGCTGGTGTTTGGCGAGATTGGCTTGTCGGGCGAGGTACGGCCGGTGCCCAGTGGCCAGGAGCGCTTGAAGGAAGCGGCCAAGCACGGCTTCAAGCGTGCCATCGTACCCAAGGGCAATGCGCCGAAAGAAGCGCCGGCGGGGTTGCAGGTGATTGCCGTTACCCGCCTGGAACAGGCGCTGGATGCATTGTTCGAATAGTGTGCAGGAGCGAGCAAGCTCGCTCCTGCAATCAGTCAGTGCTCGGCAACGGCCGTGCGCCTGACCGTTTCATTGCCATGCTCGTCCAGTTCCAGCATCGGCACTTCGTTACCCTCGGCATCGAACAGCTTGCCATCCTTGAAGTAGTCCCCATCACGCAGCGCGGAAATGTCCGAATACTGGATGGTCCGCTCGTAGGCTGCAGCGAACACTGACTGGTTTTCCGAGTTGCCGGTGGTGAAGTGGTTGAAGATCAGGTTCAGCAGGATGGCCATGATCGCCGCCGAGCTGATGCCGGAGTGGAAGATGGTCTCGAACCAGTTCGGGAAGTGGTGGTAGAAGGTCGGCGCGGCAATCGGGATCATGCCGAAGCCCAGCGAGGCAGCAACGATGATCAGGTTGACGTTGTTCTTGTAGCTGACCTTGGACAGGGTGCGGATACCGCTGGCCGCCACGGTGCCGAACAGCACGATACCGGCGCCGCCCAATACCGGGGTAGGCACGGCAGCAATCACCCGGCCCATGACTGGCAGCAGGCCGAGTACCACCAGAATCACGCCGCCGGTAGCCACCACGTAGCGGCTCTTGACCCCGGTCACCGCCACAAGGCCAACGTTCTGGGCGAACGCGCTCTGGGTGAACGAACCGAAAATCGGCGCCAGGATGCTAGATGCCATGTCGGCGCGCAGGCCGTTGCCCAGGCGCTTGGAGTCCACCTTGGTGTCGATGATCTCACCCACGGCGAGGATATCGGCCGACGTTTCCACCAGGGTCACCATGATCACGATGCACATCGACAGGATCGCGGCGATGTGGAACTCCGGCATGCCAAAGTGGAACGGCGAGGGGAAGGCGAACATCGGGCCTTCGCTGACCTTGCTGAAATCGGTCATGCCCAATGCCCAGGCGATCAACGTGCCGACCACCATGGCCAGCAGGATCGACAGGCGTGAGATGGTTGCGTTGCCAAGCTTGCTCAGCAGCAGCACGATGGCGAAGGTCAGCCCGGCCAGGCCGATGTTGGCCATGCTGCCGAACTCCGGCGAGGCGCTGTTGCCACCCATCACCCAGCGTGCGGCAACCGGCATCAGGGTCAGGCCGATGGTGGTGATGACGATACCGGTCACCAGCGGCGGGAAGAACTTGGTGATGCGCGAGAACACCGGCGTGATCAGAAAGCCGATCAGCGACGCTGCCATGACCGCGCCGAGTACGCCTGGCAGGCCACCGCCCCCCTCGCTGCTCAGAATCGCCCCCATGGTCGCCACACCGGCGAACGACACGCCTTGTACCAGCGGCAACTGGCAACCAAAGAACGGCAGACCAAGGGTCTGCAGAAGGGTGGCCAGGCCACCGGCAAACAGCGAGGCGGCGATCAGCATGCCGATTTCGGCACCATTCAGGCCCGCGGCCTGCCCCAGGATCAGGGGTACTGCGACGATCCCACCATACATGGTCAGCACATGCTGCAGACCATAGGCCAGGTTGGCACCAAGGCCGAGGTTTTCATCCTCGGGTCGCTTGGCGGGAGACGTGCTAGGGGACGTAGTCATGGAGCAGGCTCTCTGTTTATTGTTGTGCCGCTACTGTAGACACTTCACTCAATTGATTGCTACAAGAATTGTATACAATATTTTGATCGGAGCGCGAACAGATCCGGCCGCAGGGCGTGCTAAAACCCAATGCAGAAGGCGTACCAACTTGGCAGAAGCTGTATTAGAAGGGTGTGTACAAAGCAACGCTACCCAGGCTTAAAGCTGTCTGGGTAGACAAGAAACACTCTGTGGGGAGGCTATTAGCTAGCTAAGAGATTTCATTATTCGATGAGTTCGCGCAGCTCACGCATCATTTCGGTGCTGTCAGCCACGTTCAGTTCCACAAGACGGTGCAAGTGGCTCAGCGAGTCGAGGTCGATGTAGAGGCAGATGAAGCCCAGGCGGTCCGCTTCCTCGTGGCGCAGTTCGACCTGCATCTGCACGCGGGCATCTTCGCCCAGGTGGATGATGGCGTCGAAGTCCTGCGTCAGGTCGGCATCCCAATCTGCCGGGCGTTCTATCAGCAAGCCTTTGAGTGAAAGGTCCAGCAGTTTTGCAGGCCAGCGTTTCAGTCCCTGGTGTAGCTCGGCGGGCGCATCGAAGTCGATGCGTTGAAAGCGGCGGCGTTCGTCGTGATCGCTCATGGCATGGATCCTCAATAGGTCGTCAGGTGTCATCCTGACTATATTTAGAACTGCATGTGCATCAGGTACTGCAATCTGGCCGCAGAGGCTCTAGAACAAAGCAAGTGTGGCAATGCCGCTTGACTCGCCCTAGACTCGGTGGGCGGTCTTTCCAATCCACCAGCTGGAAGCTAACCATGAACAACAATAATAGCCTGCTACGCCATATTCCGTGGCTGGCGCTGGCAGTCATAGGCGCCTGCGCACTGGGTGTGGTTGCCCTGCGTCGCGGCGAGGCGATCAACGCCTTGTGGATCGTGGTCGCGGCGGTGGCCATCTACCTGGTCGCCTATCGTTACTACAGCCTGTTCATCGCCACCAAGGTGATGCAACTCGACCCGCGCCGTGCCACCCCGGCGGTGCTCAACAACGATGGCCTGGACTACGTTCCGACCAACAAACACATTCTTTTCGGCCACCACTTCGCCGCCATCGCCGGCGCAGGCCCCTTGGTCGGGCCGGTACTCGCCGCGCAAATGGGCTACCTGCCCGGCACGCTGTGGCTGATCGCCGGCGTGGTGCTGGCCGGTGCGGTGCAGGACTTCATGGTCCTGTTCATGTCTACCCGCCGCAATGGCCGCTCGCTGGGCGACATGGTGCGCGAGGAGATGGGCAAAATCCCGGGCACCATCGCCCTGTTCGGCTGCTTCCTGATCATGATCATCATCCTTGCGGTGCTGGCGCTGATCGTGGTCAAGGCCCTGGCCGAAAGCCCGTGGGGCATGTTCACGGTGATGGCGACCATCCCGATCGCGATGTTCATGGGCATTTATATGCGCTACATCCGTCCGGGCCGTATTGGTGAAATCTCGGTGGTTGGCGTGGTACTGCTGCTGGCTTCCATCTGGCTGGGGGGCGTGATCGCTGCGGATCCGGTGTGGGGCCCGGCGTTCACGTTCACCGGCGTACAGATCACCTGGATGCTGGTGGGCTACGGGTTTGTCGCCGCCGTGCTGCCGGTATGGCTGGTACTGGCGCCGCGTGACTACCTGTCGACCTTCCTCAAGATCGGTACGATCCTTGGCCTGGCCATCGGTATCCTGATCATCGCACCCGAGCTGAAAATGCCGGCGCTGACCCAGTTCACCGACGGCACCGGCCCGGTGTGGAAGGGTACCCTGTTCCCGTTCCTGTTCATCACCATTGCCTGTGGTGCGGTGTCTGGCTTCCACGCGCTGATTTCCTCGGGGACCACCCCGAAGCTGCTGGATAACGAAACCAACGCCCGCTATATCGGCTATGGCGGCATGCTGATGGAATCGTTCGTCGCCATCATGGCCATGGTTGCGGCCTCGGTGATCGAGCCGGGCGTGTACTTCGCCATGAACAGCCCGGCTGCCGTGGTCGGTTCCGATGTTGTGTCGGTAGCGCAGACGGTCAGCAGTTGGGGCTTCCTGATTACACCTGAGCAGCTCGAAGCGGTCGCCCGTGACATTGGCGAGCACACCGTCCTGGCCCGTGCCGGTGGCGCGCCAACCCTGGCGGTCGGTATCGCGCAGATCCTGCACCAAGTCTTGCCAGGTGAAAACACCATGGCCTTCTGGTACCACTTCGCGATCTTGTTCGAGGCGCTGTTCATCCTCACTGCGGTGGATGCCGGTACCCGTGCCGGGCGCTTCATGTTGCAAGACCTGCTGGGCAGCTTCGTGCCGGCGCTCAAGCGCACCGACTCGTGGGGGGCCAACCTGCTCGCCACCGCTGGCTGCGTGGCACTCTGGGGCTATCTGCTGTACCAGGGCGTAATCGACCCGCTGGGCGGCATCAACACCCTGTGGCCGCTGTTTGGTATCTCCAACCAGATGCTGGCCGGTATCGCCTTGATGCTCGGTACTGTGGTGCTGATCAAGATGAAGCGTCAGCGCTACATCTGGGTCACCCTGCTGCCGGCCGTGTGGCTGTTGATCTGCACCACTGCAGCAGGCCTGATCAAGCTGTTCGACCCGAACCCGGCTGTCGGCTTCCTGGCCCTGGCCAAGAAGTACAGCACTGCGCTGGACGCCGGCCAGGTACTGGCCCCGGCCAAAGACATCGGGCAGATGCAGCACGTGATCTTCAACGCCTACACCAACGCGGGCCTGACGGTCTTGTTCCTGCTGGTGGTCTTCAGCATCCTGTTCTTCGCCATCAAGGTCGGCTACGTCGCCCTGGGCCGCAAGGAGCGCAGCGACAAGGAAACCCCGTTCCAGGCGCTGCCTGACGCGTAATAGAGAGGACTGCAATCATGTTCAACGACCTGGGTCGACTGGGAAAATACCTGGGGCAGGCAGCCCGCCTGATGGTCGGCATGCCCGACTACGACAACTATGTCGAACACATGCAGAAAACGCATCCGGACAAGCCGGTGATGAGCTACGAGGCGTTCTTCCGCGAACGCCAGGAAGCACGTTACGGTGGCAAATCCGGCCCCAAGTGCTGTTGAGCCTGCGGTACGTGTGAACCTGTGGGAGCCTGGGTAACCGGCTCCCACAGTCATTTTCAGATTCAGGAGTATTTTGCGTGCAGACGCCCATTCCCGTAACCGTCCTCACTGGCTTCCTCGGTGCCGGCAAGACTACCTTGCTCAGGCACATGCTCAAGGCCGAGCATGGCCTGAAGCTCGCCGTGATCGAAAACGAATTCAGCGAGGCCGGCATCGACAGCCAACTGCTGGGTGATCAGCCGGTGCAGGTAATGACCTTGGCCAACGGCTGTGTATGCTGCAGCATCCATGGCGACTTGACCCGCGCCCTGTACCTGCTGCTTGAACGTCTGGATGCCGGCGAGATTGCCTTCGACCGCCTGGTGATCGAGTGCACCGGCCTGGCCGACCCGGCGCCGGTAGCGCAAACGTTCTTCATCGACGAGGAGCTGCGTGAGCGCTACATCCTCGACGGCATCATCACCCTCGTCGATGCCGCGCATGCCGAACTGCACCTGACCCAGACCATCGCTCAGGCCCAGGTCGGCTTTGCCGACCGTCTGCTGCTGAGCAAGACCGACCTGGTCGAGCCAGCTGCGGTTGAAGCCCTGCGCGAACGCCTGGGCCGCATCAATAGCAGGGCTGCGATCCGTGTGGTCGAACACGGCTGCATCGACCTGGCTGAACTACTGGATGTGCGCGGTTTCAACCTCAACCCTGACCTTGGGGTAAACCTGAAACCGATGTTGCGACCCGTGCTCAAGCCTGCCACCCCGGACCGCATCTCCACGATGGTGCTGCGCACCGAAGCCCCGCTGGATATCGACCGCCTCAGCAGCTTCATGAACGAGCTGCTGGAAACCCACGGCAAACAGCTGCTGCGCTACAAGGGCGTGCTGAACATTGCTGGCGAGGAGCGCAAGCTGGTGTTCCAGGGCGTGCTCAAGCTTTATGGCTTCGACTGGGACGCCGAGTGGGCCGCAGGCGAAGCGCGCGAGAGCGTGATGGTGTTCATTGCCGATGAACTGCCCGAGGCTACGATTCGGGCTGGCTTCGAGGCAATGGCTGCGGGCTGAGCCGCTGGGGCGCCTGCCCTGCGAACCACTGCGGCCATGAGCTGCGGTGTCGGGTTTCGACCTCGATGCACGGGATCAGGCGTTCGGTCAGCACAGCGGTTTGCCGCACTGCTTTGGCGGTGCGGTATTTAACGCTGTGGATGCACTCGCGGTCGCCGAACTCGCAGCGGTTCAGGGCGGTTCCGCCGCAGGGGCCATTGGCCAGGCCTTTAGGGCAGGTTTCCGGGCAGGTGTACAAGGTGTCTTCCAGGCGGCAACGGCCGCAGGTGTCGCAACCCACCAGCGGGCGCTTCACACTGCGCTCGAGCGTGTGCAGCACTTGTGCGCCAACGCGTGTTGCCCATAGAGGCTGGCGCACTGCCCAACCGAAGGCCTTGCTCAGGCCGTTGCGCCGGCTGAACAGCAGTGAATGCATGCCATGCATCAGGTGATAGCGGGCTTTTTCCTTGAATGAGGCATCGACCCGTGACTCGCCCAGGCGCCAGCCCGCCTGTGGCGGATGGAAGGTTACCGCTGGCAGGCCGGGCATCTGCCAGCTGGCGTGCCAGGGCGGTGTCCATTGCTCCATTGACTGAACCTGGGTTTGCCAGTGCTCGATACGGGCCTCGAGGGCCAGCAGCTGTTCGAGTGTGTGAACCCCTGACAGGTGCACACCGGCGTAACCCATCAGCTTTGTACCGATAATCTGCAAGGCCAGACGGTCAACACTGCGCGCCTGGGCAAAGGCCTTGGACTGCGCCGTCTCCGCTTCGAGCATGTCGCGCATGGAGAGCGTGACAGTGACGCCGGCCACGTGGTCGAGCATCGCTGCGCGCCCGTGGGTGAGGCTCATGAGGCAGGCCAGCATGGGCTTGGGTGACGCCTGGCGGCGCATCCAGTGTATGGCTTCCTGGTGCTTGGCGGCATCGAAGCCCAGCTGCAAGGTGAAGAAGTCAGCCCCCGCTGCCAGCTTTTTCTCGGCCTTGAAATACTGGGCGCCGCCTTCTTCCTCGTGGTACTTGAACGGGTTCAGCGCCGCGCCCAGCAGCCAGTGCGGGCAAGCCTGGCGGGCAATCTGCAGGGCAGCGACCGATTCCAGATAACGCACCGGGCGCTGGCCAGGTTCATGGCCGGGCAGGCGGTCGCCAGTCAGCAGTAACAGCTGGTCGAGGCCGGTGGCTTCCATGCGCTGCAGTTGGGCGAGCAGGTGGTGGCGCTCGCGATCCTTGCCTGAAAAATGCGGCAGGGCAGGCACCGGGTTGCTGAACGAGGCGAGGGCGTCCAGCGGTGACATGTCCAGCGGGCTGCCGACACGATCACCGATGGCCACGGTCATAGGCCAGCCGCACAGGTGCGCACGGGCCATGATCGCTTCCATGGCGGCAAAGCGTTCTGCGGAAGGTTTGGGGACGAACTCCATGACGCAGACGAAGTTCTGTTCGCGCAGGGCGGTTTTCAGCAGGCTCATGTTGGCCGGGCACCTGGTGTGGTCAGGGTGGCATTGTGCGGCAGAAGGCGAGCCGGGTCATGTCCGGATGCGCAAGGTGGTGATCTGAATGAGACATGGGGCGCGAAGACCATGACAGCATGATCATGAAGATTTCTTGGGTTCATCTCAAATTTAATGAGTTTGTCTCAATACCCCGCCAGCCGGAGAATCCCCCTCATTCATTCAAGCATGCTGAAGGGACAAGACATGGCACTGGCACATAACCTGGGCTTTCCACACATCGGCCGTGACCGCGAGCTGCGTGCCCGCCACTGGCAGGTGCAGAAAGACGCTGGCATCGAGCTGCTGCCGGTCGGCGACTTCGCCTGGGACAGCCACGTGCTTAGCGCAGGCGATCAGCCGTTCGTTCTGAACTGGGAACCACTGTTCGAAGAAGTGGAGCACGCCAAGGCTCTGGGTCATGCAGTCAAGCCGGTAGTGATCGGCCCCTTGACCTACCTGTGGCAGGGCCAGACCCTGGGCGGTGACTTCGACAAGCTGGAGCTGCTTGACCGCCTGCTGCCCGTGTATGACCAGCTCCTCAACCGCCTGGCCGCCCTGGGCGTTGAATGGGTGCAGATCGATGAACCCATCCTCGCCCAGGCGCTGCCCCAGGACTGGAAAAATGCCTATGAACGCGTCTACAACATCCTTCAACGCGCACCGTTGAAGAAGCTGATCGCCACGTACTTCGGTGGCCTTGACGGCAACCTCGGCCTGGCCGCCAACCTGCCAGTGGATGGCTTGCACGTCGATCTGGTTCAAGCCCCTGAGCAATACCAGAGCATTCTCGACCGCCTGCCGGCTTACAAGATACTGTCGCTGGGCCTGGTCGACGGTCGCAACGACTTGCCTTGCGATCTGGGCAAGACCCTGGGGCTGCTGCACGAGGCCCATGAACGCCTGGGTGAGCGGCTGTGGTTGGCGCCGGCCTGTTCGCTGCTGGAGAGCCCAGTGGATCTGGCCGTGCAGAAGTGCCAGGAAGTGGCAGTGCTGGCTGCTTCGCTGGAGCAGGACCGAGCCGCGGCTTGAACGGTTGCTGCCTGTGCCGGCCTCTTCGCGGGTGAACCCGCTCCTACGACGGCCTGCGCCCAATCACCGATGTGTGTCCACCACCGATCA
>NZ_JBICKE010000134.1:0-11944 GCF_043103865.1 Pseudomonas sp. yb_5 | reverse complement strand
TGGGCCAAAAAATCTGGCCCTGCTCGAATCCAGCGGGCACGCCCGCTCCCGCGGCCTGATGGCATTCGGCCGTTTCATGTACGCATGATATCGTTCCCCTCCCAGCCATCAGCGCCTCCAGAGACCTTTCGATGCTCAACACCGCCCATCTCCACCCTGGCTTCATGATCGTCCACGGCAACCGCCTCGACGACCTGCGTAGCCTGGTAGTGAGCTGGATGCGTCGCTACCCGCTGGCGCCTCTGGAAAACGAAATTGCCCTGGTGCAAAGCAACGGTATCGCCCAATGGCTCAAGCTGGCCCTGGCTGAAGATCCACTGGAGGATGACCTGGGCGGCTGCGGCATCGCCGCTGCAATCGATGTGCAACTGCCCGGTAGCTTTATGTGGCAGCTGTACCGCAGCGTGCTTGGCCGTAGCGAAATTCCCGAAGTGTCCCTGCTCGACAAGGCACCACTGACCTGGCGTCTGATGCGCCTGCTGCCAGCGCTCATCGAGCGCCCGCACTTCGAGCCACTGCGGCGCTTCCTCACCGACGACAGTGACTTGCGCAAGCGCTACCAGCTGGCCGAGCGCCTGGCCGACCTGTTCGACCAGTACCAGGTCTACCGCGCCGATTGGCTCAAGGACTGGGCCACCGGCGAGCATGTCATCAACACGGCCCGCGGCGAGCGCAAAGTCCTGCCGCCAGGCAACCGCTGGCAAGCCGAGTTGTGGCGAGCATTGCTGGAGGATGTTGGCGAGCAAGGCATGGCACAGAGCCGCGCCGGAGTACACCAACGCTTCATCGAGCGCATCTCCAGCCTGGAGCAGGCGCCTGCCGGGCTGCCACCGAGGGTGATCGTGTTCGGTATCTCTTCGCTGCCGGCCCAGGCCCTGGAAGCGCTGGCAGGCCTGTCGCGTTTCAGTCAGGTCCTGTTATGCGTACACAACCCATGCCGCCACCACTGGGCCGATATCGTCGCCGACAAGGACCTGTTGCGCCACCAGTACAAACGCCAGCAACGCAAGCAAGGCATGCCCTTGCAACTGGACGACCAGACACTTCACCAGCATGCCCATCCGTTGCTGGCAGCCTGGGGTAAACAAGGCCGCGACTACATCAACCTGCTCGACAGCTATGACGACCCGGGCAGCTACCAGGGCGTGTTCAGCGACGGCCGCATCGACCTGTTCAGCGATGGTTCACCCACCACGCTGCTCAACGAACTGCAGGACGACATTCTGGAGTTGCGCCCGCTCGCCGAGAGCCGTGAACTGTGGCCGCCAGTGGACACCACAAAAGACCGCTCGATCCGCTTCCATATCGCGCACAGCCCGCAACGTGAAGTGGAGATCCTCCACGACCAGCTGTTGGCCCGCTTCAGCGCCGACCCTACTTTGCGCCCGCGCGACGTGATCGTCATGCTGCCGGACATCGACACTTACGCGCCACATATCCGCGCCGTCTTTGGCCAGTTGCAGCGCAACGACCCGCGCTACATCCCGTTCACCCTGACAGACCAGGGCCAGCGTGGTCGCGAGCCTTTGCTGATCGCGCTTGAGCACCTGCTCAAACTGCCTGACAGCCGCTTCGCGGTCAGCGAAGTGCTCGACTTGCTGGACGTGCCGGCAGTCCGCGCCCGCTTCGGCATTCGCGAAAACGACCTGCCTACGCTGCACCGCTGGATCGAGGGCGCTGGCATCCGTTGGGGCCTTGACGCCGAGCAGCGGGCGAGCCTTGGTTTGCCCGCCGGGCTTGAACAGAACAGTTGGCGTTTCGGCCTGCGCCGCATGCTGTTGGGTTATGCCGTGGGGGTAGGTGAGGCCTGTGATGGCATTGAACCCTACGATGAAATCGGTGGCCTGGACGCGGCACTGATCGGCCCGCTGGTCGCGTTGCTCGATGCGCTCGAAGTCGCCTGCCAGGCCTTGTCCGAGCCTGCTACCGTCAGCCAGTGGGGCGAGCGACTGCATGCTTTGCTGAACGTGTTCTTCCTCGCCGAGGACGAGGGTGATGAATTCCTGTTGATGCAACTGCAGGATTTGCGCGATAGCTGGCTTGAGGTATGCGAGACCGTCGGCCTGCACGACCCGCTACCGCTTACCGTGGTACGTGAAGCCTGGCTGTCGGGCCTCGATCAGGGCAAGCTGTCGCAACGTTTCCTCGCCGGCTCGGTCAACTTCTGCACACTCATGCCCATGCGCGCGATCCCTTTCAGGGTGGTCTGCCTGCTGGGCATGAACGATGGCGACTACCCGCGTGCGCAGCAGCCGCTGGACTTCGACCTGATGGCCAGCGACTACCGCCCTGGTGATCGCTCACGCCGCGAAGACGACCGTTACCTGCTGCTTGAAGCGCTACTGTCTGCACGTGACCAACTGTATGTCAGCTGGGTGGGGCGCAGTATCCGCGACAACAGCGAACGCCCGGCCTCGGTGCTGATCGGCCAGTTGCGCGATCACATCGCTGCCGGCTGGCATTTGGCCGACGCGCAGCAGGGGCAGTCAGTGAAACCGGGCGAGCAACTGTTGCACGCACTGACCCAGGAACACCCGCTGCAGCCGTTCAGCCCTCGGTACTTCCAGAAGGACAGTCCTCTGTTCAGCTATGCCCATGAATGGCAGGTGCTGCACCAGCAGGGTGAGGCAGACGAGCAGAGCGAGCCGGGCCTGCCGCCTTATCAGGACGCTGAAGCCCTCAGTCTGCACCAGCTGAATGATTTCTTGCGCCACCCGGTCCGGCACTTCTTCAGCCAGCGCTTGAAGGTGTACTTTGAAGCGCTGGAAGCGCCGACCCCGGACGAAGAGCCCTTCGTCCTCGATACCCTGCAACGCTACAGCGCCAGTGAAAGCCTGCTTGGCGCCGCCTTGGCCGCACCGGACCACGCCGAACAGGCCTTGCGCGCCCAGGCCCGACGCCTGCAGGCCTGCGGTTTACTGCCGCTAGCCGGTTTCGGCGAACTGCTGCAGAACGAGTTGATCGAACCGCTGCCGGATCTGCTGCAACGTCACCAGCAATTGCTGCAACGCTGGCCACAGCTGGTCGAGGGCGCTTTGCCGGTGCATTTCGAGCACGGTCAGCACCGACTTGAGGGCTGGCTGGGCCGGGTGTTCCAGGCGGAAGATCAGAGCCTTCTCAGCATCACCACAGTACCCAACACCATCAGTGCCGGGCGCAACAACCTCAAGTGGCACCGCCTCATTGCGCCCTGGGTTACGCACCTGGCGGCCTGTGCAGCGGGCTACCCCTATAACAGTGCATTGGTAGCCAGTGACCTGACCCTGTTGCTTGCACCGCTGCCGCAAGCGCTGGCCGCGCAACTGCTGGGCGACCTGTTGGTGGCCCGTCAGGCGGCAATGAATGCGCCGTTGCCAGTCGCGGCCAAGACCGCATTCGCCTGGTTGGCCCAGGACGATGCCGATAAAGCAATGGCCGCAGCCGCTCGCGCCTACGAAGGCGACGAACGCACCAGCTTTGGCGAGCGAAGTGAAAGCATTGCCCTGGCCCGCCAGTTCCGGGACTTTGCAGCACTCACCGCTGACGAGACGTTTGAAGGCTGGTGCGAAACCTTGTACCGCCCGTTGTTCACCGCCCCTTGGCAGACCTTGGGCAACACGGAGAAAGGCGCATGACCCAGGACCGTCCTCTGGCACTGAGTTTCCCTCTGCACGGTAGCCAGCTGATCGAGGCCAGCGCTGGCACGGGCAAGACCTTCACCATTTCGGCGCTGTACCTGCGCCTGATCCTCGGTCACGGTGGCGAGCAGGGCTTCGAGCGCGAGCTGCTGCCACCGCAGATCCTCGTGGTGACCTTCACCGACGCCGCCACCAAAGAGCTGCGTGAGCGCATCCGCGCCCGCCTGGCTGAAGCCGCACGTTTTTTCCGTGGCGAACTGGAAGGCGCCGATCCACTGTTGCACCAGCTGCGTGACGATTACCCGCAAGAGACTTGGCCGCGTTGCGCCGGCCGGTTGGAAATCGCCGTGCAGTGGATGGACGAGGCTGCGGTATCGACCATCCATGGCTGGTGCCAGCGCATGCTGCGCGAGCATGCCTTCGACAGTGGCAGCCTGTTTACCCAGACCCTGGAAACCGACCACAGCGAGTTGTTGGGCCAGGTCATGCGCGATTACTGGCGGCGCTTCTGCTATGGGATGCAAGGTGACCCACTGGCCTGGGTGCGCAGCAACTGGGGGAGCCCCGACGCCTTGCTGCCGCGCATTCGCCCGCTGTTCGGCCGTGTGCGCGCCCAGCAGGATGGGCCAGAGCCTGCCGCATTGATCGAGGCATCGCTGCAGCAACGTGGCGCACAGTTGGCGCGGATCAAGGCACCATGGGCGCAGTGGGCCGAGGAGCTGCGGCAAATCTGCCGCGATGCGCTGGCTGCCAAGCAGGTCGACGGCCGCAAGATGCAAGCCCGTTACTTCGAGCCCTGGTTCGACAAGCTCTGCGCTTGGGCCAGTGATGAGCAACTGGTAGAGCTCGACTTGGGCACCGGCTTTACCCGGCTGACCCCGGCGGGCATGGCCGAGGCATGGAAGGGAGAGCCTCCCGAGCACCCAGCCCTCAACGCCATGCAGCACTTGCAGCAACAACTGCAGGCCCTGGACAGCCCGGATGCACCGCTGCTCGAGCACGCGGCCAGTTGGGTATCGGCGCGTTTCGAAGTGGAGAAGCGCCGGCGTGCAGAAATGGGCTTCGACGACATGCTCGTGCGCTTGCAGCAGGCGCTCGCCAGCGAGGCCGGCGAGCGCCTGGCCAGCCTGATCCGTGAGCAGTTCCCGGTAGCGCTGATCGACGAATTCCAGGACACCGACCCGGTTCAGTACGGCATTTTCGAGCGCATTTACCAGATCAGCGAAAATCGCGCAGAAACCGGCCTGTTCATGATCGGCGATCCCAAGCAGGCGATCTACGCCTTCCGGGGGGCCGACATCTACACCTATCTTGCCGCGCGACGCGCCACCAGCGGTCGCCTGCACAGCCTGGACACCAACTACCGCTCCAGCAAAGCCATGGTCTCGGCGGTCAACCAGGTGTTCCTGCAGGCTGAGGCGCGTGAAGCGGGGCGGGGTGCATTCCTGTTCCGCGAGGCCGATGACAACCCGCTGCCATTCATCGAGGTGCGCGCCAAGGGGCGTGGCGAACAGCTGCTGATTGACGGTGAGGTCAGTGCGGCCCTGCAATGCTGGCAGCTGGAAAGTGAAGAGCCAGTCTCCAGCAGCGTTTACCGCCAGCAACTGGCCGCCAGTTGTGCCAGCCATATTGTTGCCTTGCTCAATGGCGGCCAGCAGGGCACGGCGGGCTTCCAGAATGCCGAAGGCGAATTGCGCGCCTGCTTGCCCTCGGACATTGCCATCCTGGTGCGCGATGGCCATGAGGCGCAGATGGTCCGCGCCGAACTGGCCGCACGCGAGGTGCGCAGTGTGTACCTGTCCGACAAGGACTCGGTGTTTGCCGCCCAGGAAGCCCACGACCTGCTGGCCTGGCTCAAGGCCTGCGCCGAGCCTGACTCGGAGCGCCTGCTCAAGGCTGCTCTGGCCAGCCTGACACTGGGCCTGTCGCTGGCCGCGCTGGACCGGCTTAACCAGGATGAGCGGGTCTGGGAGAGCTGGGTGATGCGTTTTCGCCTTTACCGAGATACTTGGCAGCGCCAGGGTGTGTTGCCGATGTTGCGCCACCTGCTGCATGACTTCCAGCTACCGCGCACGCTGATCCGCCGCAGTGATGGCGAGCGGGTACTGACCAACCTGCTGCACCTGGCCGAGCTGCTGCAGCAGGCCGCTGGCGAGCTGGACGGCGAACAGGCGCTTATCCGCCACCTGGCCGAGCACCTGGCCAGTTCCGGGCAGGCCGGTGAAGAGCAGATCCTGCGCCTGGAGAGCGACGAACAGTTGGTCAAGGTGGTGACCATCCACAAGTCCAAGGGCCTGGAATATCCCTTGGTCTACCTGCCATTCATCTGCTCCAGCAAACCGGTGGATGGCAGCCGTCTGCCGCTGGCCTGGCATGACAGCGAAGGTAACGCCCACGTCACCCTTACACCTGACCAGGAGCAAATCGAGCGCGCTGACGACGAGCGCCTGGCCGAAGACCTGCGCCTGCTCTACGTGGCCCTGACTCGCGCCCAGCATGCTTGCTGGCTGGGTGTCGCCGACCTCAAGCGCGGTAATCAGAAGAGCTCGCAGCTGCACCGCTCGGCTTTTGGCTACCTGCTGGGGGGCGGCCTGGCCTTGGCTGGCTCGGCGCAGCTAGCGGACTGGTTGCAGGCTTTGGCGGCGAAGTGCCCGCACATCACTTGCCCAGGCCTGCCGCAGGCGGATGAGCAGATGTACCGCATGCCACACGCCGAGCGTGAACTGCTGCCAGCACGCAGGCCACGCCGTGCGGCTGCCGAGCACTGGTGGATCGCTTCCTACAGTGCCCTTCGTGTCGGCGATCAGACCCTCGACGCCGACAGCTCGCAGGCCCAGCAACTGCTGGATGACGAGGTGGCCGATGCCCAGGTGTTGCGCGAGGTCCCGGCCGACAGCGGCGATATCCATCGCTTCCCGCGGGGGCCTAACCCCGGCACCTTCCTCCATGGCTTGCTGGAGTGGGCAGGCCGCGAGGGCTTCAGCGAGGTCAGCGGTGACCCTCAGCTGATCGAGCGTACCGTTGGTCAGCGCTGCAACCGCCGTGACTGGACCGGCTGGATCCCCACCCTGAGCCACTGGATGCAACGTTTGCTGGGCGAGGCGTTGCCATTGCGGGGCGGCGACCAGAGCGTAACTCTGGGCCAACTGCGTCATTACCAGATCGAAATGGAGTTCTGGTTCGCCAGCCACCGGGTCGACGCAGAACAACTCGATCGCCTGGTGGCACGCCACACCCACCCCGGTCTGGCACGCCCGGCTGCGCAGCCGACCGTGCTCAACGGCATGTTCAAAGGGTTCATCGACCTGGCGTTCGAGCTGGACGGGCGTTACTACGTGACCGACTACAAATCCAACTGGCTGGGTGCGGACATCCAGGCCTACGATGCCATGGCTATGGAAAAGGCGATTCTTGACCACCGCTATGACCTGCAGTACGTGCTGTACCTGCTGGCCCTGCATCGCCAGTTGCGTGCGCGGCTGGCGGACTACGATTATGACCGCCATATTGGCGGCGCCCTGTTCATCTTCCTGCGCGGTGCCAGCAGCAGCGGCCACGGCGTGTACCACGTCAAGCCACCGCGTGAGCTGATCGAAAGCCTCGATGCGTTGTTCCGTGGCGAGCACGCGCCGGTACAGCAGGACCTGTTTGCCGGAGTTGCGCCATGAGCCGAAGCCTTGTCGACCTGTTGCCTACCCCTCTGCACGCAGAGCACCTGCTGGCGCTGGCACCACAGGACAACAGTGGTGACCTGCTGCAATTGCTCGACCGCTGGGTCGAGCGGGGCTGGCTACGTGCCCTGGATCGCGCATTCGTGTCGTTCCTGGACGAGCGCGCACCCGGCAGTGATCCCTTGTTATTGCTGGCGGCGGCGCTGGCCAGCCACCAGCTGGGGCACGGACATGTCTGCCTCGACCTGCAACAAACCTTGGCCGAGCCTGATTTCGCCCTGTCGTTGCCGCCGGAAGGTGACGCCCTGATCGGCCCTTTGCTACTGCCATCGCAACTGCTCGCCAACCTCGACTTGAATGCCTGGCTTCAGCGCATCAGCGCCAGCCCACTGGTGGCGGCAGGTGATGCGCCTGGCCAGCAAGCCCGGCCACTGGTACTCAGTGGCGAGCGCCTTTACCTGCGCCGTTACTGGAGTTATGAGCGGCGCATCGACCATGCCCTGCGCCAGCGCCTGAGTCAGGCCGAAGCACCGCCTGCAGACCTGCCAGAGCGCCTGGCGCAATTGTTCGAGGGCGGCGCGCCAGCTGGCCAGGTGGACTGGCAGAAGCTCGCCTGTGCCTTGGCCACCCGTGCCGGTTTCAGCATCATCACGGGCGGTCCCGGTACCGGCAAGACGACCACCGTGGTACGCCTGTTGGCGTTGCTGCAGGCGCCGGCAGTGGAGCGGGGCAGGCCACTGCGCATTCGCCTGGCTGCACCGACCGGCAAGGCCGCTGCGCGCCTGACCGAATCCATTGGCCAGCAAGTCGAGCGCCTGCAAGTCAGCGCCGAAGTACGCGGGCAAATCCCTACTGAAGTCAGCACCGTGCATCGCCTGCTCGGCAGCCGCCCGGGCTCGCGGCACTTCCGCCATCATGCTGGCAACCCCTTGCCGTTGGATGTGCTGGTGGTCGACGAGGCGTCGATGATCGACCTGGAAATGATGGCTAACCTGCTCGATGCCTTGCCGCCGCGGGCGCGTCTGGTGCTGCTGGGCGACAAGGACCAATTGGCCTCGGTCGAGGCCGGCGCGGTGCTGGGTGACCTGTGCCGGGATGCTGAGGAGGGCTTTTACTCACCGGCGACTGCAGCGTGGCTTCAGCAGGTCAGTGGCGAGTTGCTGGCCGGCAGTGGCCTCAAGGCCGGCGATGAGCAGCGTCACCCGCTGGCCCAGCAGGTGGTGATGCTGCGGTTTTCACGGCGTTTCGGTGAAGGCAGCGGAATTGGCCAGCTGGCCAGACTGGTCAATCGTCAGGATGCTCACGCGGCGCGCAACCTGCTGGCCACGCCGCCTGCCGACGTGCACAGCCTGTCGCTCAAGCACGAGCAGGATCGTGCTTTCGACCGCCTGTTACTCGACGGCCTGAACCGCGGGGCCGATGGCCCTCAAGGCTACCGCAGCTACCTGCGCACCCTTGGCCGTTACCGGCCGGCACTTGATACCGACTTTGACGACCCCGCCTGGGAGCAGTGGGCGGCCAAGGTGTTGCGCAGTTTCGAAGATTTCCAGTTGCTGTGCGCGGTGCGCCGGGGCGTCTGGGGTGTCGAAGGCCTCAACGAGCGGGTGGCGCGGGTGCTGCACAATGCCGGTCTGATCGACAGCCAGCAGCCTTGGTACGAAGGGCGCCCGGTGCTGGTGACCCGCAACGACTACGGCCTGGGCCTGATGAACGGTGACATCGGCATTGCCCTGCGGCTGCCGGATGAGCATGGCCAGCCGCTGCTGCGTGTGGCTTTCCCGCGCAACGACGGCAGTGGTGGTGTGCGGTTCGTTCTGCCGAGCCGGCTCAACGAAGTGGAAACGGTATTCGCCATGACCGTGCACAAGTCCCAGGGCTCGGAGTTCAGCCACACGGCCCTGGTGCTGCCGGATGCGCTCAACCCGGTGCTGACCAAGGAACTGGTGTACACAGGCATCACCCGGGCCAAGCACTGCTTCAGCCTGGTCGAGCCGCGCCAAGGCATTTTCGAGCAAGCGGTGGCCCGCAAAGTCCGGCGTATTTCCGGGTTGATGCTCGAGCAGGTCTAGAGCCATGAAACCCAATGCACATGGCCGCATGCACCTACAATAAAGCGGCCATGTGCTATCGTTGCGCCGATATCGGAAGGGGCTATAAGGGATTTCCCACATGAACGTGGCCGCAAGGCGAGTGACAAGCTGTGTGCTTTCGCTATTGCTGGCCGTCCTGTTCCTTTCTGCAGGCGCTGCCCGGGCAGACCCCGGTACAACTGCCGCCCAGGCACAGCAACGCGCCAAGGCAGTCACACAGGTAGTACTGGGTATCTTCAGCTACGCCCGCTGGCCCGTCGAACCTTCTCCTTTGCGCCTGTGCCTGGTCGGCCCGACCGAGTACGCCGACGATCTCATCAAGGGCCATGTCCAGGAGTCTGGCCGGCCGCTGCAGGTGCGGCGCCTGCTGGCAGAAGACACCCAGGTCGCCCAGGCCTGCGATGCCATCTACATCGGCAAGCTTGACCAGGGCCAGCGGGATCGGCTGTTCCAGCGTATCGGCGGCCGCCCGGTGCTGAGCATCAGCGAGGCGGATGACCCATGCACGGTCGGCAGCCTGTTCTGCCTGCGGGTCAGCGACCAACAGGTGGCCTTTGAGGTCAATCTCGACTCGGTGGCACGCTCTGGCGTGCGCATTCACCCCAGCGTGCTGCAATTGTCGCGGCGCCGGGCGGGGCAGCCATGAAGCAGCCCCGCAAGCGTACCGTGCGCCCGACCCTGCGCTCGGTGCTGGGCCGTGGCCACCTTAGCGTCGCCTTGCTTGCCGTTGGCCTGGCGGGTATTTCGCTCACCCTGCTGGGCGTGCTCGCCCTGCGAGTCTATGCCAACCATAACCTGCAACTGATCGCCCGCTCGATCAACTACACCGTAGAGGCGGCGGTGGTGTTCGATGACAGCGCCGCCGCCAATGAATCGCTGGCGTTGATTGCCAGTACCGAAGAAGTGGCCGAGGCCAAGGTCTTCAACAACGAGGGCGAGCAACTGGCGCACTGGCAACGCGACAATACCGGCATGCTCGCGCAGCTGGAGGTGCAGGTTGCCACTGCCTTGCTGGAAGAGCCGGTCATTCTGCCTATCGTGCACCAGAACCAGCAGGTTGGGCACATCGAGCTGGCAGGTCAGGGCAGGAGCCTGTTGCTGTTCCTGCTCAGCGGCTTGGCCGGGATTCTGTTCTGCACGGTCCTCAGCGCCCTGGCTGCCCAGTATCTGTCGCGGCGCCTGCTCAGCGATATCACCCGCCCGTTGCGTGGCCTGGCCAGTGTCGCCCATGCCGCCCGCCGCGAGCGCCGCTTCGACCGGCGCGTACCAGAAGCGCCGATTGCCGAGCTCAACGAACTGGGTAACGACTTCAATGCGCTGCTGGATGAACTGGAGGTGTGGCATAGCCACCTGCAGAGCGAAAACCAGACCCTGGCCCATCAGGCCAGCCACGACAGCCTGACCGGCTTGCCCAACCGCGCCTTCTTTGAAGGGCGCCTGAGCCGCAGCGTGCAAAATGCGGCGCGCCAGCAGGACCACCTGGCAGTGCTGTTCCTCGACAGCGACCACTTCAAGCAGATCAACGACACCCTCGGCCACGCCGTGGGTGACGAGGTGTTGATCAGCGTGGCTGAACGTGTGCGCGCCCAGCTGCGCGAGCAAGACCTGGTGGCGCGCCTGGGGGGCGACGAGTTTGCCGTGCTGTTGACGCCTTTGCATTCGCGCGATGACGCCGAACACATTGCCGAGAAGATCGTCGCCAGCATGAAGCTGCCGGTGCAACTGGACAGTGGCCGCAGTATCTCCACCTCGCTGAGTGTCGGTATTGCCTATTACCCGGATGACGGCGCTGACCCCGCCAGTCTTCTCAATGCCGCCGATGCGGCAATGTACCAGGCCAAGCGCAAACGCCGTGGCCATTGGCAAGTGGCGCAGACGGAACGGTCCGCCAACGAAATCAGGAACAGGAGTTGAACCCGTGATGCAAGCTTTACGATTCCCGCTTTGGGCCTTGTTGCTCGCCCTGCTGGCGCTGACCGGTTGTCAGAGCGCACCCCCCAAGGGCCTTACCCCAGAACAGATTGCTGTGCTCAAGCGCGAAGGTTTCACCCCGACCGATGAAGGTTGGGCCTACGACTTGTCTGGCAAAGTGCTGTTCGGCAGCGATCTGGACAGCCTCAACGGCCAGAGCCAGGCGATTGTCGAGCGCATTGGCAAGGCGCTGCTCGGCGTTGGTATCCAGGGCGTGCGGGTGGACGGGCATGCCGACTCGTCGGGCAAGGCGGCATACAACCAGCAGCTTTCCGAGCGCCGCGCGCAAAGCGTGACCAAGGCACTGGTGGGGATTGGCATGCAGGCGCAGAACATTCAGAGCCGCGGACTGGGCAGCAGCCAGCCGGTGGCGGACAACCGCACCAGCGCCGGGCGTACCGAGAACCGTCGGGTGTCCATCGTGGTAGCGTCCTACTGATCGTCGCCGTACGGGCAGTCACAATCTCCAGTGAGAGCGGGCGTGCCCGCGAAGCAGGCAACGCGGTGTCTGGCACCGGCTTCGCCGGTGTTCGCGGGCAAGCCCGCTCCCACAGTATCTGTGCTTGTCCTTGGAAATGCGCAGGCCCATCAGTCA
>NZ_JBICKE010000133.1:0-5260 GCF_043103865.1 Pseudomonas sp. yb_5 | reverse complement strand
GGGGACGTAACCTTTGTAGGAGCGGGTTCACCCGCGAAGGGTCGCCCAGCGGCCCCGGCTTTCCCCGGCCGACAACAAAACATAACACCCCGCCCGTTGTACTCCCGCCAACATCCCCGCTACGATCCTCTCAAGCTATTGCAGGCCTCTAGATCAGGCATTCGCAAGGCCTGCAAGGCATTGACCCACCAAAAAGAACACAACAAGGGGGCAGTCATGAGGGAACAGTTACGTACGCCAGCCAGGCGTGGTGCCTGGCCATGGGCAGCCAGCGCGATGCTGGCACTGGCATTGGGTGTGTGGGCCGACAGCGCCCAGGCCGCGGCAGCCGACGAATACTCCACCGAGTCGGCCAAGGCCAGTGAAAGCCTGTTGATCGACACCACCCATGCCGGCAAGCGTCTGGTGGTGGTCGGTGATCGCGGCCACATTCTGTTCTCCGACGACCAGGGCAGTACCTGGACCCAGGCCCGGGTACCCACCCGGCAATTGCTCACTGCCGTGTTTTTCCTCGATGACAAGCATGGCTGGGCCGTCGGCCATGACGCGCAGATACTTGCCAGCAGCGACGGCGGCGCTACCTGGAGCAAGCAGTTCGAAGACCTCGCCCGTGAAGCGCCCTTGCTCGATGTCACCTTCCTCGACGCCCAGCACGGCTTTGCCGTGGGGGCCTATGGCGCCTTGCTGGAAACCACCGATGGCGGGCAGCACTGGCAGGACGTGGCCGAGCGGCTGGACAACCCGGACCAGTTGCACCTGAACGGTATCGCCCAAGTGCGCGATGCCGGCCTGTTCATCGTGGGTGAGCAGGGCGGTATGTACCGCTCCGCCGACAAGGGCCAGACCTGGGCCAAGGTCCAGGGCCCCTACGAGGGCTCGCTGTTCGGCGTGATCGGCACCGCCAGGCCGCAGACCCTGCTGGCCTACGGCCTTCGTGGCAACCTGTTCCGCTCCAGCGACTTCGGTGACAGCTGGCAGCCGATCGAACTCAAGGCCGCGCGCGGTACGCTGGAGTTCGGCCTGGCAGGCGCTACGCTTGTCGATGATGGCACCCTGGTGCTGGTCGGCAATGGTGGCAGCGTGCTGCGCAGCACGGACGACGGCCAGACTTTCAGCGTGTACAACCGTGCCGACCGCCTCGCCCTGGCCGGCGTCAGTGGCCTGGCCAACGGCGGCCTGCTGCTGGTAGGGCAGGGTGGTGTGCACCTGACCAGCGCCGAAGGGGCTGATCAGGCTGCCCGGGAGGTGCGTCCATGACCAGCAGGGAGAGCATTGCCATGCACCCGCATCATCAGGATCAAGCCACGCTGCTCGAACGCCTGATCTTCAATAACCGCCCAGTGGTCATCGCCCTGTGCGTGCTGGTCAGCATTTTCCTGTTCTGGCAGGCCACGCAGATTCGCCCGTCCACCAGCTTCGAGAAGATGATCCCGCTGCAGCACCCGTTCATCGAGCAGATGATGGAGCACCGCAACGACCTGGCCAACCTCGGCAACACCGTGCGCATCTCGGTGGAGGCGGTGAACGGTGACATCTTCGACAAGGACTACATGGAGACCTTGCGTCAGATCCATGACGAGGTGTTCTACATTCCCGGTGTCGACCGGGCCGGGTTGAAGTCACTGTGGAGCCCCAGCGTGCGCTGGAGCGAGGTCACCGAGGAGGGCTTTTCCGGTGGCGAAGTAATCCCTAACACCTACAACGGTTCGCAGGACAGCCTCGATAGCTTGCGCGACAACGTGCTCAAGTCAGGCCAGGTGGGGCGCCTGGTAGGCAACAACTTCAAGTCCAGCATCGTCGACGTGCCGCTGCTGGAGAGCTACCCGGACCCGCAGGACCCTGGCAAACAGGTGAAGCTGGACTACCAGCAGTTCTCTCACCTGCTGGAAGAGAAGATCCGCGACAAGTTCCAGGCGCAGAACCCCAATGTAAAAATCCACATCGTCGGCTTTGCCAAGAAGGTCGGTGACCTGATCGATGGCCTGGTGATGGTGGCGATGTTCTTCGGCGTCGCCCTGGCGATCACCTTGGTGTTGTTGTACTGGTTTACCTGGTGCATCCGCAGCACTGTCGCCGTGCTCATTACCACGCTGGTGGCGGTGGTCTGGCAGTTGGGGCTGATGCATGCGGTGGGCTTTGGCCTGGACCCGTACTCGATGCTGGTGCCGTTCCTGATCTTCGCCATCGGCATTTCCCACGGGGTGCAGAAGATCAACGGTATCGCGCTGCAGTCGAGTGATGCCGACAATGCCCTAACCGCTGCCCGGCGCACATTCCGTCAGTTGTTCCTGCCGGGAATGATCGCCATTCTTGCCGACGCAGTGGGCTTCATTACCCTGCTCATCATCGACATCGGGGTGATTCGCGAACTGGCCATCGGCGCCTCCATCGGTGTGGCGGTGATCGTGTTCACCAACCTGATCATGTTGCCGGTGGCCATCTCCTACGTCGGCATCAGCAAGAAGGCCATCGAGCGCAGCAAGAAAGACGCGACCCGCGAGCACCCGTTCTGGCGCCTGTTGTCGAACTTCGCCAGTGCCAAGGTGGCGCCGGTGTCGGTGGTGCTGGCACTGCTCGCCTTCGCCGGCGGCCTGTGGTACAGCCAGAACCTGAAGATCGGTGACCTCGACCAGGGTGCACCGGAGCTGCGCCCCGACTCGCGCTACAACCAGGACAACAACTTCATCATCAGCAACTACTCGACCAGTTCCGATGTGCTGGTGATCATGGTCAAGACGCCGTCGGAGAAGTGCTCGGTCCACTCGACCATGGCGCCGATCGACGAGCTGATGTGGACCATGGAAAACACCCCTGGCGTGCAGTCGGCGATTTCCCTGGTCACCGTTTCCAAACAGGTGATCAAGGGCATGAACGAGGGCAGCCTGAAATGGGAAACCCTGTCGCGCAACCCGGACATCCTCAACAACTCTATCGCCCGGGCCGATGGCCTTTACAACGGCGACTGCTCATTGGCACCCGTGCTGGTGTTCCTCAATGATCACAAGGCTGAAACGCTGGAGCGCGTCACCGCCGTGGCCAAGGCGTTTGCCGACAGCCATGACAAGGAAGGCCTGCAGTTCCTGCTGGCGGCGGGCAACGCGGGCATCGAGGCCGCTACCAACGAGGTGATCAAGTCGGCCGAGCTGACCATCCTGATCCTGGTGTACATCTGCGTGGCCGTGATGTGCCTGATCACCTTCCGCTCGTTCGCCGCCACGCTGTGCATCGTGCTGCCCCTGGTGCTGACCTCGGTGCTGGGCAACGCGCTGATGGCCTACATGGGCATCGGGGTGAAAGTGGCGACCTTGCCGGTGGTGGCGCTGGGTGTGGGGATTGGTGTGGACTATGGCATCTATATCTACAGCCGCCTGGAAAGCTTCCTGCGTGCCGGTTTACCGTTGCAGGAGGCGTATTACCAGACCCTGCGCTCGACCGGCAAAGCGGTGCTGTTCACCGGGCTGTGCCTGGCCATTGGGGTATGCACCTGGATTTTCTCGGCGATCAAGTTCCAGGCGGACATGGGTCTGATGCTGACCTTCATGCTGCTTTGGAACATGTTTGGTGCGTTGTGGCTGCTACCGGCATTGGCGCGGTTCCTGATCAAGCCTGAGAAGATGGTGGGCAAGGAGGGTGGGTCGATCTTTGCCCATTGATTGAAGGGGCCGCAATGCGGCCCCAAGGTTATACTGCCAATCCATTTCAGATTGGTACCCCTATGTCCCCCCTCGCTACCGCCCTGCAGGCCTGCGATATGCTTCTGATCGACGGCCTGCACGCCTTCGACTTCACCGCCGATGAAGCCGGCCTCACTGTCGAATGCATGGACGGCCGCCAATTGCGCCGCTGGTCGTTCACGCCTGAGCAAATCGCTGCCGCCATCGCCACCGGAGACGAGTGGCAACTCGACGATGCCAACGGCGCGCATCGACTAGTCTGTATGAGTGCCTTTCGCGCCCCGGATGATGAGCAAGATGAACCGCACCTGGACTAACCTGCTGACCGCTAGCCTGATGAGCCTGACTATCCACGCCCACGCCTCGACGTTGCTGGTGGGCAGCTACACCGATGGCGCCAGCCAGGGTATCTACCGCTACCAGTTCGACGACAAGGCCGGCCGCATCGACCCCACACCGCGACAAGTGGTCAAGAACGTCAACCCTTCCTGGCTTGTGCTGTCGGCCGACCAGCGTCAGCTGTTCGTGGTCAATGAAACCCCGGGTGGCCATGCCAGTAGTTTCAGCGTCAGCACCAAGGGCGAAATCAAGCCGCTCAACCAGATGGTCACCCAAGGTGACGAACCGACTCACGCCAGCCTCAGTCGTGACCAGCGTTATCTGTTCGTGGCCAACTACGCGGTCAAGCCTGACCCCGGCGGCAGCCTGGTGGTCATCCCGGTGGCCAGGGACGGCAAACTCGAGCCCGCGGTGCAACAGGCCCGGCACAAGGCGAGTGGCGTCAACCCCGAGCGCCAGGCCGGTGCCCATGTGCATGCACTGGTGCTGTCGCCCGATGGCCAGCATGTCTATGCCTGCGACCTGGGCGCGGACAAGGTATTCATCTACCGCTACGACGGCGCCAGTGTGGACAAGCCGTTGAGCCCGGCAATCCCGGCCTCGGTGGCCTTGCCGCCAGGCAGTGGGCCCCGTCACCTGCTGTTCGACGCCAAGGGCCAGCATGCTTACCTGACGTTGGAGATGAGTGGCGAAGTGGTGATGTTCGACGTCGAGGACGCTGCTTTGCTTGAGCGTCAACGCCTGCCGCTGACCGAGCAGCAGGATGCAGCGGCCAAGGCAGCGGGAGGCCTGCACCTGTCGGCGGACGGCCGCTTCCTGTACGTGAGCAACCGTGGCACGGCGAATGAAATCCTGGTGTTCGCGGTTGGCAAGAATGACGGCCAGTTGACGTTCGTGCAGCGCCGCTCCGTGGAAGGCGATCACCCCCGCGAATTTGCCCTGGACCCTAGCGGCAATTTCCTGCTGGTAGCCAACCAGAAGAGCAACCAGATCGTGGTCATGCGCCGTGATCTCTTGACTGGCAAGTTGGGGGAGACCGTGCAGACCATGGCGCAGGACGCGCCTTCGGACCTGAAGTTCATCGATTAAGAGGTTGGGAGGGTTCGCTCATAGGTGAACTGGCCAGACACACCGTGCAAGAAGTGGATTTACCTGCGAAAGGGCCGGGCCTGCTGGCCAATTTTCACGAGCCGTTCACTGTTGCCGCCGCCACCGTATTCGCGGGTAAACCCGCTCCTACACACAGA
>NZ_JBICKE010000132.1:0-57018 GCF_043103865.1 Pseudomonas sp. yb_5 | reverse complement strand
CGCGAATACGGTAGCGGCGGCAACGGTGAACGGCGGGTGGTAATTGGCCAGCAGGCCCGGCCCTTTCGCGGGTGAACCCGCTCCTACACGCGGCCTGTGCCCAACCCCCGATGTGTGTCCACCCCCGATCGGTGTGTAGGAGCGGGTTCACCCGCGAATACGGTAGCGGCGGCAACGGTGAACGGCGGGTAGAGATTGGCCAGCAGGCCCACCCCGTTCGCGGCTACAGGCTAAACGACAAATCAGGCCGCGCCGTAACGCTTGCGCGCCTCGATGGCCAGCCCGCTCCCAATGCTGCCAAAGATGTTGCCTTCCACATGCCGCGCATTCGGCAGCATCGCCGAAACACTGTTACGCAGCGCTGGAATGCCGCTGGAGCCACCGGTGAAGAACACCGTATCGACCTGGCCTTCGCTTACCCCGGCCTTGGCCAGCAGTTCGGTGACGCTGCCGCGCACGCGCTCCAGCAGGCCTTCGATCGCCTCTTCGAACAGCGTACGGGTCAGTTCCGCTTTCAGGTCGGGCTCGACGCGGCGCAGGTCGATGTGGCGGCTGTCGTGCTCGGTCAGCTCGATCTTGCTGGCTTCCACTTCCATTGCCAGCCAGTGCCCCGCGCGCTGTTCGATCAATTTGAACAGGCGATCGATGCCGAAGCTGTCCTCGATGTCATAGCGCATGCTGCCCAGCGCCAGTTGCGACTTCTGCGAGTACAAGGCGTTGATGGTGTGCCAGGTGGCCAGGTTGAGGTGGTAGCTGGTCGGCATCAGCGCACCGCTCTTCATGCGGCTGCCGTAGCCAAACAACGGCATTACGCCCTGAAGGCTCAGTTGCTTGTCGAAGTCGGTACCGCCAATGTGCACACCGCCGGTGGCGAGGATGTCACTTTGGCGCTCGGCGACCAGGTGGCGCTCGGGCGACAGGCGGATCAGGGTGAAGTCCGAGGTACCACCGCCGATGTCGACGATCAGCACCAGCTCTTCGCGGCTGATGCTCGACTCATAGTCGAAGGCCGCGGCAATCGGCTCGTACTGGAACGACACGTCCTTGAAGCCGATCTTGCGTGCCACCTCGGCCAAGGTGTCCTCGGCCTCCTGGTCGGCAGCCGGGTCTTCGTCGACGAAGAACACCGGGCGGCCCAGCACTACCTGGTCGAACTCACGGCCAGCGGCGGCTTCAGCGCGCTTCTTGAGCTCGCCGATGAACATGCCCAGCAGGTCCTTGAACGGCAAGGCGCTGCCCAGCACGCTGGTGTCGTGCTTGATCAGCTTCGAGCCCAGCAGGCTTTTCAGCGAGCGCATCAGGCGGCCTTCGTAGCCTTCCAGGTACTCGTGCAGCGCCAGGCGGCCATACACCGGGCGCCGCTCTTCGATATTGAAGAACACCACCGAGGGCAAGGTGATCTTGCCGTCTTCCAGGGCAATCAGCGACTCGACGCCAGGCCGGTGCCAGCCGACTGTGGAGTTGGAGGTGCCAAAGTCGATGCCCAGGGCGCGGGCCGGGGATACGTCAGACATGGGAAATGGGCTTCCGGAGGCAAAACGGCCGCGCAGTGTATGCCAGTTGGCTACAGAATCAAGACCAGTCGTCTGCCTTGAGGCAAACCCAAGTCGGTCTTGAAAGGCTATGCTTGACCCCTATCTTCAGTTGCAACATGCACATTCACATTGGTGATCCATAAATGGACTTCAAAGACTATTACAAGATACTCGGCGTAGAGCCCACTGCGGATGACAAGGCGATCAAGGCCGCATACCGCAAACTGGCGCGCAAGTATCACCCGGATGTCAGCAAGGAGCGCGACGCCGAGGAAAAATTCAAGGAGGCCAACGAGGCCTATGAGGTGCTGGGCGACGCGCAGAAACGTGCCGAGTTCGATGAAATTCGCAAGTACGGCGGCCAGCATGGCCGGCCGTTCCAGGCACCACCGGGTTGGGAAAACCGGGGCGGTGGCGGCGGCTTCGAAGGCGGCGACTTCTCCGACTTCTTCAGCTCGATCTTCGGTGGGCGCAGTGCTGGTGGCAACCCCTTCGGTGGCGCCCGGCAGCAACAACGCAGTGCCGGCAGGCGGGGGCAGGACGTGGAGCTTGAACTGGCAGTATTCCTTGAAGAGACCCTGAGCAAGGAGTCCAAGCAGATCAGCTTCCAGGTGCCGCAAACCAATGCCATGGGCCAGCGCACCGGCTTCACCACCAAGACCTTGAACGTGAGGATTCCGGCCGGGGTGACCGACGGCGAACGCATCCGCCTCAAGGGCCAGGGCGCGCCGGGCAGCGGTGGCGGAGCCAACGGTGACCTGTTCCTGACCATCCGCATGGCACCGCACCCGCTGTTCGATGTCGAAGGTCATGACCTGATCATCACTGTGCCGTTGGCACCGTGGGAGGCGGCCCTGGGCGCCAAGGTGGCGGTGCCGACCCTGGATGGCAAGATCAACCTGACCATCCGCCCTGACAGCCAGAGCGGCCAGCGCCTGCGTGTACCGGGCAAGGGCCTGGCGAACAAGCAGGGAGAGCGCGGCAACCTTTATGCGCAGCTCAAAGTGGTCATGCCGCCCGCGTCGGACGAATCTGCCCGCGAACTCTGGACCAAGCTTTCCGAGAAAGCTGCGTTCAACCCGAGGACACAATGGAGTAAGTGATCATGAGCAGCACCCTGATCGTTCAACTGGACATGCGTACCCTGTGTCAGGAAGCCGATGTCACGGCTGAATGCGTGATCGAAATTGTCGAGCACGGCATTGTCGAACCTTCCGGGCGAACGCCGGAGGACTGGCTGTTTGACGATCAGGCGCCGCTGGTGGCCAAACGAGCGGTGAAGCTGCACCAGGAGCTGGAACTGGAGTGGGAAGGGGTGGCGCTGGCGCTGGAGCTGTTGCAGGAAGTGCAGCAGTTGCGCAGTGAGAACAGCATGCTGAAGCAGCGGCTGGGCCGGTTTATCCAGATGTAGGCTCCCTTGCATCTGTGGGAGCGGCCTTGTGTCGCGATGGGCTGTGCAGCAGCCCCAGATCTTTGCTCCACCGCAAAATTGCCGGGGCTGCTTTGCAGCCCTTTCGCGACACAAGGCCGCTCCACAATGGACCGCATTTCAGGTCGGTTCGGCGCCCGGGTTCAGCACCAGCTGCATGAAGGTCAGGTCCAGCCAGCGGCCAAACTTTACCCCCACCTGCGGCATCTGGCCGGTCACCACGAAGCCCAGCCGCTCGTGCAGGCGCACCGACGCTGCATTACCACGCTCGATCGCAGCCACCATCACATGCTTGCCACATCCGCGCGCGCGCTCGACCAGCGCCGCCATTAACACCGGCCCGAGCCCTTTGCCACGCTGGTCGCTGCGCACGTACACCGAGTGCTCAACGGTCAGGCGAAAGCCCTCGAAAGGCCGCCAGTCGCCAAACGAGGCATACCCCAGCACGCCGGTTTCATCGACCGCCACCAGAATCGGGTAGCCCTGCTGCGCGCGCGCTTCAAACCAGGCCTGGCGGTTGCCGAGGTCTACCGGGGTTTCGTTCCAGATCGCCGTGGTGTTGAGCACCGCGTCGTTGTAGATGTCGAGTATGCCCGGTACATCGGTGGGCAGGGCATCGCGGATTTCGTAGCTCATGACAGCGTCTCGCAAGGTCGTTGCTCGCAGATTAAATGGTTACCAGCCCGCGTACACCTTCGGCTTGCATGTTTTCGCCGCGGCCGCGCTGGATGATTTCGCCGCGGGCCATGACCAGGTACTGGTCAGCCAGCGCTTCGGCAAAGTCGTAGAACTGCTCCACCAGCAAGATCGCCATGTCGCCACGCTCGGCCAGGCGGCGGATGACCGCGCCGATCTCCTTGATCACCGAGGGCTGGATGCCTTCGGTCGGCTCGTCGAGAATCAGCAGGCGCGGGCGGCTGGCCAAGGCGCGGCCGATCGCCAGTTGTTGCTGCTGGCCGCCAGACAGGTCGCCACCGCGGCGCTGCTTCATCTGCTCCAGCACAGGGAACAGTTCGTAGATGAAGGCCGGTACCTCGCGGGCTTCACGGGCGGGGAAGCGCGACAGGCCCATCAGCAGGTTTTCCTCGACGGTGAGGCGCGGGAAGATCTCGCGGCCCTGGGGCACGTAGGCGATGCCGGCCTGCACCCGTTGCTGCGGTTTGAACGCGGTGATCGGCTTGCCTTCCCATTCGATACTGCCGTCACGGGCGGGCACCAGGCCCATCAGGCAGCGCAGCAAGGTGGTCTTGCCCACGCCGTTGCGGCCCAGCAGGCAGGTCACTTCGCCGACCTTGGCTTCGAAAGACAGGCCACGCAGGATGTGGCTGCCGCCGTAGTACTGGTGCAGTGTGTCGATCTTGAGCATGTGAGAGTTCCTGAAAGGGATGCTGAGCCTGTGCCAGCCTCTTCGCGGGCAAGCCCGTTCCTGTAACGGGAACCGCCCCATGGCATTAAGCCCCCTGTAGGAGCGGGTTTACCCGCGAAGAGGCCGGTACAGGCGCCAAAAATTCAAATCCGGTCAGCGGCCCAGATACACCTCGACCACCCGCTCATCTGCCTGCACCTGCTCCAGCGAACCTTCCGCCAACACGCTCCCCTGGTGCAGCACGGTCACATGGTCGGCAATGCTGCCGACAAAGCCCATGTCATGCTCCACCACCATCAGCGAATGCTTGCCGGCCAGGCCCTTGAACAGCTCGGCGGTAAACTCGGTCTCGGCATCGGTCATGCCGGCCACCGGTTCATCCAGCAGCAGCAGTTGCGGCTCCTGCACCAGCAACATGCCGATTTCCAGGAACTGCTTCTGCCCATGGGACAGCAAGCCGGCCTGACGCTGGGCAAGCGGCAGCAGGCGCAAGGTGGTCAGCACTTCCTCGATGCGCTGGCGCTGGTCACCGCTCAGGCGCGCCGCCAGGCTGGCCCACACCGACTTGTCGGTCTTCAGCGCCAGTTCCAGGTTCTCGAACACGGTCAGCGCCTCGAACACCGTGGGCTTCTGGAACTTGCGGCCAATGCCGGCCTGGGCGATCTGGTATTCGCTCATGCGGGTCAGGTCGAGGGTATCGCCGAAGTAAGCCGTGCCGCTGTCGGGGCGGGTCTTGCCGGTGATGACGTCCATCATCGTGGTCTTGCCGGCGCCGTTGGGGCCGATGATACAGCGCAGCTCGCCCACCCCGATGTACAGGTTCAGCGTGTTGAGCGCCTTGAAACCATCGAAGCTGACGCTGATGTCTTCCAGGCTCAGCACCGTACCGTGGCGGGTGTCGAGGCCGGCCTTGCGGCTGTGGCCCAGGCCAATGGCATCGCGTCCGGCGCCGAGGTTGTCGAATACCGGTTCCAGCATGAATTCCGGGTGGACTGGGGGCACGCCTCTCATGGCTGGCTCCTTTTCTTCAACAGGCCGACCACGCCCTTGGGCAGGTACAGGGTGACGAGGATGAATAGTGCGCCGAGGAAGAACAGCCAGAACTCGGGGAAGGCCACGGTGAACCAGCTTTTCATGCCGTTGACCAGGCCTGCACCGAGCAGCGGGCCGATCAGCGTGCCGCGTCCGCCCAAGGCTACCCAGACGGCGGCTTCGATCGAGTTGGTCGGCGACATCTCGCTGGGGTTGATGATGCCCACCTGCGGCACGTACAGCGCACCGGCCAGGCCGCACAGCACGGCGCTCAGTACCCACACCAGCAACTTGAAGCCGCGCGGGTCATAGCCACAGAACATCATGCGGTTTTCAGCGTCACGCACGGCGGTGAGCAGGCGGCCGAACTTGCTGCGGGTCAGGCGCCAGCACAGGTACAGGCTGGTCAGCAGCAGGGCCACAGTCAGCAGGAACAACACTGCGCGGGTACCCTGGGCTGCAATGTCGAAGCCGAGGATGGTGCGGAAGCTGGTGAAGCCGTTGTTGCCGCCGAAGCCGGTTTCGTTGCGGAAGAACAGCAGCATGCCGGCAAAGGTCAGGGCCTGGGTCATGATCGAGAAGTACACGCCCTTGATCCGCGAGCGGAAAGCGAACCAGCCGAACACCAGCGCCAGCAGCCCGGGCGCCAGCACCACCAGGCACAGGGCCCAGGCGAAATGCTGGGTACCGGCCCAGTACCAGGGCAGCTCGGTCCACGACAGGAAGGTCATGAACCCGGGCAGGCCGTCGCCGGCTGCCTGCCGCATCAGGTACATGCCCATGGCGTAGCCGCCCAGGGCGAAGAACAGACCGTGGCCCAGCGACAGCAGCCCGGCATAGCCCCAGACCAGGTCCAGGGCCAGGGCGACGATGGCGTAACAGAGAATCTTGCCGACCAGGGTCAGGGTGTAGGCCGACACGTGCAGGGCATGATCTGCCGGCAGCAGTGAGCACAGTGGCAAAGCCACCAGCAGCAGGACGACGACGGCACCGATGGCAAGGGTCAGGCGTGGGCCGGCCTTTTGCGTAGCAGTGACAAGCAGTGGCTGGTTCATCAGTCGATTACCCGTCCCTTGAGGGCGAACAGGCCTTGCGGGCGTTTCTGGATGAACAGAATGATCAACGCAAGGATGAGGATCTTGCCGAGCACAGCACCGATCTGCGGCTCCAGCAGCTTGTTGGCGATGCCCAGGCCGAACGCGGCCCAGAGGCTACCGGCCAGCTGCCCGACGCCGCCGAGCACCACCACCAGGAACGAGTCGATGATGTAGCTCTGGCCCAGGTCCGGGCCGACATTGCCCACCTGGCTCAAGGCCACGCCACCGAGCCCGGCGATACCCGAGCCAAGGCCAAAGGCGAGCATGTCGACGCGCCCGGTGGACACGCCGCAGCAGGCGGCCATGTTGCGGTTCTGGGTGACTGCGCGCACGTTCAGGCCCAGCCGGGTGCGGTTGAGCAGCAGCCAGGTGAGCAGCACCACGGCCAGGGCGAAGCCGATGATGACCAGGCGGTTGTATGGCAGCACCAGGTTGGGCAGCAGCTGGATGCCACCGGACAGCCAGGCCGGGTTGCTCACCTCGACGTTCTGCGCGCCGAACAGCAGGCGGATAGCCTGGATCAGGATCAGGCTGATGCCCCAGGTAGCCAGCAGGGTTTCCAGTGGGCGGCCGTACAGGTGGCGGATCACCGTGCGCTCCAGCGCCATGCCAACCCCGGCACTGACAGCAAACGCCACCGGCAGGGCAATCAGCGGGTAGAACTCGATGGCGCCTGGGGCGAAGCGCTGCAGCAGTACCTGGACCATGTAGGTGCTGTAGGCGCCGAGCATCAACATTTCGCCATGGGCCATGTTGATCACCCCGAGCAGGCCGAAGGTGATCGCAAGGCCCAGCGCTGCCAGCAGCAGGACCGAACCCAGCGACAGGCCGCTGAAGGCCTGGCCGAGCAGTTCGCCGACCAGCAGTTTGCGTTTGACCTGGGCCAGGCTCGTCTCGGCGGCTGTACGCACGCCCGGGTCGCGTTCTGCATCGGGCTGCAGCAGGGCTTCGAGGCGGGTGCGGGCCAGCGGGTCGCCGGTTTCACCCAGCAGGCGCACGGCGGCCAGGCGTACCGCAGGCTCGCTGGCGCCCAGTTGCAGGTTGGCCAGTGCCAGGCCGAGGGCGGCCTGCACGGCGGCGTCCGGCTCGCTGGCGAAGCGCCGGTCAAGGAAGGCCATTTGCGCGGGTTTTGCGGTTTTTTGCAGTTGTTGTGCGGCGGCCAGGCGGGTGTCGCTGTCGTCGCTGAGCAGCTGATGGCTAGCCAGGGCGTTGTTGATCAGGCCGCGCAGGCGGTTGTTCAGGCGTACCTTGCGCGTGTCATCGGTGGCGATGCGGCCTTGGCGCAGGTTTTCCAGTAGCGGCAGGCGCGCGGCATCGGGTTGCGCCGCCCAGCCTTCGAGCAGGCGGACCTGCTCGGCGGGCTTGGCGGTGAGAAAGAATTCGCCCTCGCTGGCGTGGGTTGCCAGGGGGATTAGTAGCAGGAGGGTGAGCAGGAGTCTGAGCATGCGGGCAATCCTGGAAATCGGTGTTGGATTCTTCGCGGGTGAACCCGCTCCTACACAGAGACGGTGCAAGGTTTGAAACCTGCGCCTTCCTTGTAGGAGCGGGTTCACCCGCGAATGGGCTGCAAAGCAGCCCCATGCACTCAGTTACCTTTCACGGCGTAATCTGGCCGCTTGTCATTGCCCGGAATGAACGGGCTCCATGGCTGCGCCCGCAGTGGCTGCTCGGTTTCCCACACCACGCTGAACTGCCCGTCATCCTGAATCTCGCCGATCATCACCGGCTTGTGCAGGTGGTGGTTGGTCTTGTCCATGGTCAGGGTGAAGCCCGACGGTGCCTCGAAGCTCTGCCCGGCAAGCGCTTCACGCACCTTGTCGACGTCGGTGGACTTGGCTTTTTCCACCGCTTGCGCCCACATGTGGATGCCTACGTAGGTGGCCTCCATGGGGTCATTGGTCACGGCTTTGTCGGCACCCGGCAGGCCCTTGGCCTTGGCGTAGGCCTTCCAGTCGGCGACAAATTTCTGGTTGACCGGGTTATCCACCGATTCGAAGTAGTTCCATGCCGCCAGATGGCCCACCAGCGGTTTGGTGTCGATACCGCGCAGTTCCTCCTCGCCCACCGAGAAGGCCACCACCGGCACGTCGGTGGCCTTCAGGCCCTGGTTGGCCAGTTCCTTGTAGAACGGCACGTTGGAGTCACCATTGACTGTGGATATGACCGCGGTCTTGCCGCCGGCGGAGAACTTTTTGATGCTGGCGACAATGGTCTGGTAATCAGCGTGGCCAAACGGCGTGTACACCTCTTCGATGTCCTTGTCGGCCACGCCTTTGCTGTGCAGGAATGCGCGCAGGATCTTGTTGGTGGTGCGCGGGTAGACGTAGTCGGTGCCCAACAGGAAGAAGCGCTTGGCGCTGCCGCCGTCCTCGCTCATCAGGTATTCCACGGCCGGGATGGCCTGCTGGTTCGGGGCGGCGCCCGTGTAGAACACGTTCGGCGACATTTCTTCGCCCTCGTACTGCACCGGGTAGAACAGCAGGCCGTTGAGTTCTTCGAACACCGGCAGGACAGACTTGCGCGACACGGAGGTCCAGCAGCCGAACACCACGGCCACTTTGTCCTGGGTCAGCAGTTGGCGGCTTTTTTCAGCGAACAGCGGCCAGTTGGACGCCGGGTCGACCACCACCGGTTCCAGCATCTTGCCGTTCACGCCACCCTTGGCGTTGATCTGCTCGATGGTCATCAGCGCCATGTCCTTGAGCGACGTCTCGGAAATGGCCATGGTCCCGGAAAGCGAATGCAGGATACCGACCTTGATGGTCTCGGCGGCCTGGATACTCCAGCTCAGGCCCATCGCCGCAATCGATGCGCTGAGGGTAAGGGCCTTGATCAGACTGCGACGCTTCATGTGCTCTCTCCGCTGAGTTTTTTATGGTGTTGGGCAAGCGGGGAGGGCGTTGCAAGGGGTGTGCCTAGTGGCGAAAGGTACGGTTTAGAGGGGCTGTGCGAGGTGTTGGGGCGTTGGTTGGATCCAGGTTGGTGCCTGATGGAATTGTGTGCACAGGATTGGGGCTGCGACGCAGCCCCGAGGCCATCAGCCGTTATGCACAGCCGTGCGGGGATGGCGCCTGCTGCGTACGAGCTGGTAGGTCACCGCCAGCAATACAAACCAGATCGGCGTCACCACCAGCGCTGAACGTGTATCTGCCTCCAGGCTCAGCAACACCAGGATGAACGCAAAGAACGACAGGCACACGTAGCACATGAAGCGCCCGCCCGGCATCTTGTAGTTCGAGGCCTGGTGCAGCGCCGCGCGGTTCTTGCGGTACTTCAGGTATGACAGCAGGATCAGCGTCCACACGAACATGAACAGTACCGCCGACACGGTGGTGACCAGGGTGAATGCCTCGACCACGTTCGGCACCAGGTAGATCAGCACCGCACCAAGCAGCAGGCAGGTGCACGAGAAGTACAGGCCGTTGGCCGGTACCGAACGGCTCGACAGTTGTTCGAAGGCCTTGGGCGCATCACCTTCCTGCGACAGGCCGTACAGCATGCGGCTGGTGGAGAACACGCCGCTGTTGGCCGACGAGGCCGCCGAGGTCAGCACCACGAAGTTGATGATGCTCGCCGCCGCCGGCAGGCCTGCCAGCACGAACAACTCAACGAACGGGCTTTTGCCTGGCACCACGTCGCGCCACGGGGTTACGGCCATGATCGCGATCAGCGCCAGCACATAGAACACGATGATACGGATCGGAATCGAGTTGATCGCCCGCGGCAGGGTGCGTTCCGGGTTCTTCGCTTCGGCGGCGGTGGTACCCACCAGCTCGATGCCGACGAAGGCGAACACGGCGATCTGGAAACCGGCGAAGAAGCCCATCAGGCCATGGGGGAACATGCCGCCGTCATTCCACAGGTTGGCCAGCTGGGCGGTGCGCCCGCTGGGCGAGGTGAAGCCGGTGATGACCATGTACAGGCCGGTGGCGACCAGGCCGAGGATGGCCACGATCTTGACCAGGGCGAACCAGAACTCCAGTTCGCCGAACATTTTTACGGTCACCAGGTTCAGCGACAGCAGCAGCCCTACGCAGGTCAGCGCCGGTATCCACTGCGGCAGGTCGGGGAACCAGAACTGCGTGTAGGCGGCGATCGCGACCACGTCGGCGATGCCGGTGACCACCCAGCAGAACCAGTAGGTCCAGCCGGTAAAGTAGCCGGCCCAAGGGCCGAGCAGGTCGGCAGAGAAGTCGATGAACGATTTGTAGTTCAGGTTCGACAGCAGCAGTTCGCCCATGGCGCGCATGACGAAGAACAGCATGAAGCCGATAATCATGTAGACGAAGATGATCGATGGCCCGGCCAGGCTGATGGTCTTGCCCGAGCCCATGAACAGGCCGGTACCGATCGCGCCGCCGATGGCGATCAGCTGGATGTGGCGGTTGGTCAGGTTGCGTTGCAGGTGCTGTTCATCGGGTGGAGTTGGTGAGGTTTGCGTCATAGGCGGCATTCCCTTGTAGAGGCCAGTCTGCTTGTCAGAGGTAGCCGGCTAGGCTAACACGCGCGTTCCAGTTCGGGGCGCGACAGATCGACTCTACATTTGCGGCTCAGCATTTCGCCTGTACCGGCCTCTTCGCGGGTAAACCCGCTCCTACAAAGGCAACGCGGTCCCCTGTAGGAGCGGGTTTACCCGCGAAGAGGCCAGCACAGGCAACACAAGGCTCAAGCGCTGGCCAAGACCCGGCGGCGCCTCACCACCAAACTATCCACCCCCCACATCACCACCATCGACACCCCCACCAGCGGGAACATCACCCCCAGCACCAGCATCACTGCCACCGCCGCCTTCCAGCGTGGCAGGTCATGACGCAAAGGCGGTACGCCCAGGCCGCCTTCAGGCCGGCGCTTCCACCACATCACCAGCCCGCTCACCGAACCCAGCAGGATCATCAGGCACACCAGCAGGATGATGATCTGGTTCAGCGCCCCGAACATCTTGCCTTCGTGCAGCATCACGCCCAGCTCGGTGGCGCGGGCAACCGGGCTGTAGTCTTGCCAGCGCACATCGGCCAGAACCTTGCCGGTGTATTGGTCGACATGCAGGGTGGCGTCGTTGCGCGGGTCGTCGGCGAACACGGCAATGGTGAACACCCCGTCGGCAGTGGTGGGCAGGGTAATGCTGTAGCCCGGCTCGACTTGACGCGAAGTGGCAATGTCTTCGACTTGCTGCAAGCTCACCAGGGGCGCCGCGGGCATGTCCGACATCATGTGGTGCCCGGCGTGCTCGGCGTGTGCACCGGACTGCGGCATCGGCGTGTTTTCCATGGCCCAGGGCACGGTCTGGCGGTGCGCGCTGTTCAGCTCACGCGCCTGCTGGTCCGACTTGGGCACGTCGTTCCACATGGCTGCCGGGAAGCGGTTCCACAAATCAGCGTACTGCTTGCCCCACAGGCCGGTCCAGGTCATGCCGCTGAGCAGCATCAACAACAGCAAGGCCGAACCCCAGAAGCCGGTTACCGCGTGCAGGTCACGCCACAGCAGCCGGCCGCGTGCCGACAGCCGCGGCCAAAGCACGCCGGCGCCATTGCGCCCGCGCGGCCACCACAGGTACAGGCCTGATACCACCAGCACGATGCCCCAGCCCGCCGCCAGTTCCACCAGCCGGTCGCCGACCGTGCCGACCATCAGTTCGCCATGCAGGGCGCGGGCGATGGCCTGCAGGTTCTGCTTGCCGTCCTGTTCACCGAGGACCTTGCCGCTGTATGGGTCGACGAACACGTTCAGTTCACGCCCGCTGTTTTGCACCACGAACTGCGCACTACGCTCTGCGTTCAGTGGCGGCAGGTACTGGCTGATGTGGCCCTTGGGGTAGGCCTGGCGCACTTCAGCCAGCATCATGTCTGCGCTCTGGCGGTGGTGACCGGCCTCGACCACCATCAGGTCGCGGTACAGCAGCGGGTCGAGCTGGGGCTTGAACAGGTAGATGATCCCGGTGATCGCCAGCAGGATCATGAACGGGGCCACGAACAGCCCCGCATAGAAATGCCAACGCCAGGCCAGGTTATAGAACGAGACGCGTGTTCCTCTCATGGGAACCTCCTTTTTGACCAGCTGAGGGGCGCAACCGAAGCTGCGCCCGTTGTTGTCAGAAGCTGAAGTCGACCTTGGTCCAGAAGGTCCTGCCTGGCTCGTTGACCGGCTGTGGATCTGTAGCCGGGTAGCCAAACCCGGCGTTCCCGGCCAGGTTCAGGTGCTCGGCGTAGGTTTTGTCGAACAGGTTGTCGACCCCTGCGCTGAGCTTGAGGTTGTTGTTCACCTTGTAGGCGCCGTTCAGGGAGAACACGCCGAAGCCGGCGCTCTTGTCGTAGTCCTTGCCAACGACGTTCCCTTGGTTTTCGGCAATGCGGTTTTGCGCCGCCACCAGCCGCCACAGTGCGCCGACGCTCCACACATCGCGGCTGTACGTCAGGCCCATGCGGCTTTCCAGGGGAGGCATTTGAGGTAGCGCTTTGCCATCGCTGCTGTTCTTGCCCCAAGCGTAGGCAAGCGTGGCGTCGGCCTTCCAGTTTTCAGTCAACTGGTAGGCGGCGCCCAGTTCGCCACCCATGATGCGGGCGTCGATGTTCTGCGCCTGCGAGGTGCTCATGCCCATCATGCCAGTGCGATAGTCGAACAGGATGTAGTCGCGAATCTGCCCGACATAGCCCGAAGCCCAGGCCTCCAGGCGCTCGGTGCGGTACTGGATGCCGAAGTCGAGCTGGGTGGTTTTCTCTGGCTTGATGCCGTCGAAGGCATTGGCCGAGCCGGGTGGTGCCAGCTTGGGTGAGAACAGCTCCCAGTAGTCGGGGAAGCGCTGGGCATGGCCGAGGCCGATGTAGGTGGTGGCCGGGATGGCTGCCAGGTCGTGCTCGTAACGGATGAAGCCGCTTGGCAGGGTATCGGCGCGGGTGTCGCCTTCGGTGGCGCTGGTTTTGCGGAAATCGCGCGCCGAGGCGCGGTCCAGGCGGGCGCCGGTAATCAAGCGGTCCTCTCCGCTGACGTACCAGGTCAGTTCGCTGAAGGCGCCGTAGTTGTGGAAGTCGGCGTCCTTGGTCCAGGCCTGGCCCCTGTGTGCGTCCACACCCATACCGCCACGCTGGCGATGTTCGTTGGTTTGCGCGTCGATCCCGCTGATCAACTGCACGTCGGCCCAGCGCCAGGTGGCTTTGATGCGTGCGCCCATGGTGCGGCGGTCGACGTTGCTGACCATCGGCATGCCCATCATGCCGCTACCCGACGGCGTGCGCAGGCTGTAGTTGTCCATCACATGGTCGGCGTAGTTGTAGTAGACCTGCGCCTCGACCTTGTCGAGCACCTCGCCGAGGTTGGACTTCTCAAAGCGCAGGCCCAGGCTTTCGCGCTTGAACTGCGAGCCGTCCATGCCGCGCCCGGCGTAGCGGGCTTCGCCATCACCCTTGCCGGCAGTCAGCTCCAGCAAGGTGTCCTGGTCGGGTGTCCAGCCGAGGGCGACATCGCCGTTCCACTTGTCCCAGCGCGACGGCACGGTGTCGTTGTTGCCGTCGTGGTAGTCATCCGAACGTGACTGGTTGCCGACGAAGCGGGCATAGCCCTGACTGTTGCCGGCCGCGGCATCCAGCACCTTGTCGAAGCGGCCGTTGGAGCCGGCCAGCAGGCTTGCGTTGACGCGGCTGCCGAGGGTGCCGAATTTCTCCGGTTCGCGCTCGAAGAGGATGGTGCCTGCCGAGCCGCCGGGGCCCCAGATAACGCTCTGCGGGCCTTTGATCACGGTCAGGCGGTCGTAGGTTTCTGGCGAAATATAGGACGTGGGCGCGTCCATGCGATTGGGGCAGGCCCCAAGCATCATGCCTCCGTTGGTGAGGATGTTCAGACGCGAGCCGAACATGCCGCGCAGTACCGGGTCGCCGTTGGTACCGCCGGCACGGATTGCCGAGAAGCCGGGGATGGTCTTCAGGTAGTCGGCCCCGTCGCTGGCCGGCACTGGCTGGCGCGGGTCTTTCGGGTTGGTGACCACGGTCAGCGGCGAACTCGGGGCCACGGCGGTGATCACCGTCGGGCTCAGTTCGGGAGCATCGTGCACATGGCCTTCATGGCCAGGGTCGGCGGCCAGGGCCATGGGTGCGAGCAGCGAGCCGCACAGGGCGGCGATGGTCCCGCGCAGGGACAAGGCAAAAACAGGGGTGCAGCCGGACATAGTGATTCCAGTCGATCAGTCATGAGTTAGCGCGAAGCCTCCTGGCTTCGTGCGCAAAATGTGGTTTCAGACGTTGATCGAAGAAGGCGGGGCGCGGCTGCGCGCACCTGGGAATACAGCCTGCCGGGCATGGCCCTGGTGCGTTGGCGCAAGCAGGTGGCTGGTGGGGACGATGCTGCCGGCGCTGAGCGGGCTGAGGGCCTGGGGCAGGGCCGGGCAGTTGAACAACAGGCTGCAGTAACCGCACTTTTCCCACATCACATGCAGCTGGCCATCGCCACCGTGGCCGTGATGGGTGTCACCGCCATGCTGATGGGCAGCCGCCATCGGCATGTCCATCGGCATGTTCATGCCCGCGTGGTGGTCCATCGGCATCGACTGGGAAATCAGCGGGCCGATGAAGATCATCCACATGGCGAACAGGCTCAGCCATCCGCCACCGGCGCGCCTGAATTCAGGGCGGGTGGTACGGCTGATGCGGTTGCGCGGCAGACTCATGGCGAGTGCCTGTCAGCAGGTGTCAGTGTGCGTGTTCGTGGGCTTGCGACTGGTCCGCTGGCGCCTGCTTCTGCACGGCCACTTCGACGGTGATATCGCCGGCCTTTTCGAAGTGCAGGGTCAACGGGAAGCGCTTGCCGTCGCTGAGCAGGCTGCGGTCCTTGGGCTGCATCAGCATCACGTGGTACGCGCCGGGGGCAAAGGTCAGGTCCTTGCCGGCAGGCACTACCACGCTGGGCACCTGTTGCATCTTCATGGCGCCGCTGGCGCTCATGGCATGCTCATGCAGTTGCGCGTCATCGCTGATGGGGCTGTCGACGCTGAGCAGGCGGTCGTCGGCCTGGCCATTGTTGTGCACCACGAAATATGCGGCGACGTTAGGCGCGTTGGGTGGCAGTTGCAGCGACCACGGGTGGGCAATATGCAGGTCACCCACGCGGTATTCGTGGGCATTGGCAAAGGCGCCAGGCAGCAGCAGGGCGGCCATGACGAGGGCGTGCTTGAGCATGGTGAATCTCCGTTTCCGTTCTGGTTCAGGCAGACAGCGTGATGAACTCAGGCTAGCGGAGAGGCACGAGGGTTTAGCCCAGGCCAGAGCTGGCGCGGCGTAGGCTGGTACTTGGCAGGTGGCGGCAGCAGCCCGCCGAGCAGTGTCGGCGGGTTGTGCAACTGTGGCGGGTAGCCGGGCAGGGCCAGCAGCGGCACGGCACCGGAGCAGCACCAGCAGTTCATCATGCCGGCGCTGTCGTCGCTTTGCGGGCCGAGGTCGATCTTGGCCAGGGCCTGTACGTCGACGTTGCCCTTGTTGGCCATGCTGGAACAGAAAGCCCCCCACAGCAGCTGCTCGGCCAGGCCCTTGGGCGCAGCAGAGGACAGCGGCATGGCCAGCAGGTTGAACAGCACTGCAAGGCAGGCTATCCAGGCAATGTGCCGACGTGGGGGCATGGAGAGATCCGGTCAGGAATCGTGGTGGCTATTGTACGGCGGAGTATAGGTAAAAATGCCGGGGTGCGGTGAAGTGACGCAGGTGGTCTCGTAATGGGGGCTGCTGTGCAGCCCATCGCGACACAAGGCCGCTCCCACAGAATTGCGGCAGCCTCGAATACTGCGCTGTCCTGTGGGGCCTTGTGTCGCGATAGGGGCGCAAAGCGCCCCCGACACTCTCAAACCTTGTTGCGGCCCATCAACCCGCGCACGGTTTCTTGCAGGTCAGCCGGCAACACCACCACCTTGGCATTGCTGCTGCCCGCCAGGTTCTCCATCGCGCCCACATAGCGTTCGCCCAACAGGTACATGGCCGGTACGGTCTCGTTGCCCACTGCTTCTTTCACCAGCGAAATCGCCCGCGCCGAGGCCTCGGCCAGGCTGATCTGTGCCTCGGCATCCAGCCTGGCCGCCTGCAGGCGCGCTTCTGCTTCGAGGATTGCCGCCTGCTTGGCCCCTTCGGCACGGGTGACGTCGGCCTTGCGCTCACGCTCGGCCGCAGCCTGGCGTTCCATGGCCAGTTGCATGTTTTCCGACGGTTTGATGTCTTGAATTTCCACCGAGCGCACGGTCACGCCCCAGTCTTCGGTCTGCTCGGACATTGCATCGCGCAGGCGGGCCTTGATCTGCTCGCGGCTGGACAGCGCCTCGTCGAGGTCCATTGCACCGACGATGGCGCGCAGCGAGGTCATGGTCAGGCTGGTGACGGCGAAGGAGAAGTCCTGCACGCCATACGAGGCTTTCTGCGGGTCGACTACCTTGGCGAAACACAGGGCGTTGGCGACGATTACCGCGTTGTCCTTGGTGATGATTTCCTGCTGCTGCACATCGAGGATGATGTCCTTGGTCGGCAGGCGGTAGGCGACCACGTCCATGTAGGGGATGACAATGTTGAGGCCCGGCTTGAGGGTGCTGTTGTAGCGGCCCAGGCGTTCGACGATCCACTCCTCGCCCTGGGGCACGATGCGCACCCCCTTGAACACGGTGATCAGGACGAACAGGGCGATGGCGCCGACGACGATGAGGCTGGTCATGCTGCAAAATTCCTTTTAATGCGGATTCAGGCCCGGATAACGCGGGCGGTGTTCCCCTCGATGGCGGTCAGGCGTACGCGCTCACCGACGGCGATCTGGCTATCGGCGATACAGGTCCACTCTTCGTTGCCGAGGATCGGCTTCTGGAAGCGTACGCGGCCCTTCTGAAACTCCGACACGGCAGCGGTCAGCAGGCCCACTTCGCCGATCACGCTGTCGGCGGTCCAGCGCACATCCGGCTGCTTGCGCCGGAACACTCTGAACCACAGCACGGTGGTGGCCGACGACAGCAGCACCCACAGCAGGATTTGCATGTCCAGTTGCAGGCTGGGTGCGGCGAGTGAGATGAGCGAGACCAGCACGGCGCCGATGCCGAACCAGAGTACGAAGAACGTTGGCAGGACCAGTTCAAGCAGGATCAGCGCGATGCCGAAGACCAGCCAGATCCACCATTGCATTTCCATATGGGTGAAACCTTCCGGGGGAGGGGCGTTGAGTTTAAGGCAGCAGGGCAGCAACGGGCCACTTGGTAAGTTGGAAGAAAAGTCTGAAATCTTTGTAGGAGCGCCTTGGGGCGCGAAAGGTCAGCGCCTAGACAGCGAGCGCTGTTGCCAGATCTGCCAGTGAGTCGAATATCCGGTCCACCTCCGGCAGCGCCGGACGTTTCAGGACAAGCACCGGCACGCCAAGCTCCCGCGCCACTTCCAGCTTCGGCTCGGTCGCCACACTGCCGCTGTTCTTGCTGATCAGCACATCGATGTGGCGGCGTTGGAACAACGCCCGCTCATCCTCGATATGGAACGGCCCACGTGCGCCAATCACTTCACAGCGCTCGTTGCCAGGGCACGCCTCAAGCGCTCGAAGGGTCCAGAACTGCTCCGGCGGAATCTCGTCCAGGTGCTGTAGCGGCTCACGGCCCAGCGTGAACAGCGGCCTGCGGAACGGCTTCAGTGCTTCGATCAACCCTGCCCAATCGTCGACTTCTCGCCAGTCGTCCCCTGCTTGCGCCTGCCAGGCCGGACGACGCAAGGCCCAGCACGGGATGCCGGCGTTGCGTGCGGCGCTGGCGGCATTGCGGCTGATTTGCGCGGCATAGGGATGGGTGGCGTCGATCAGCAGGGTGATACCCGCTTCGCGCAGGTAGCGGGTCAGGCCCTCGACACCGCCATAGCCCCCGACCCGCACCTGGCATTGCAGGCCCTGCGGCACGCGGCCTATGCCAGCCAGGCTGTAGACATGTCGAGGCCCGAGCCGGCGGGCCATAGCCAGGGCTTCAGTGACCCCCCCCAGCAACAGGATGCGCGCGGTCATTGCACACCCGCCTGGCCGACGATGCCGCCTTGGCGGTCGATGGCGAACACTTCCACTTGCACCTGCGCCGGCACGACGCTACGGGCAAAGGCCAGGGCGTGGGCACACACCGCGTCACCCAAGGCAATGCCGGCCGCATGAGCCAGGGCGAGCGCTTGCTGGCTGGTGTTGGCAGCAATGATGGCGGCCTGTAACGCTTCGTCAGCGCCAATGTCTGCGGCCCAACCGGCCAGTTGCGGCAAGTCGATGCTGGAGTGACGACTGTGCAGGTCCATGTGCCCGGCGGCCAGTTTGCTGATCTTGCCGAAGCCGCCGCACAGGGTCAGGCGCGGCACCGGTACCTTGCGCAGGTGCTTGAGCACCGCGCCGACGAAATCGCCCATTTCGATCAGGGCGATTTCCGGCAGACCGTAGACGCGGCGCATGGTGTCTTCGCTGGCATTGCCGGTGCACGCGGCGATGTGCGTGTAGCCGTTGGTGTGGGCCACGTCGATGCCTTGGTGGATCGACGCAATGTAGGCTGCGCAGGAGAACGGCCGGACGATTCCGCTGGTGCCGAGGATCGACAGCCCGCCGAGGATGCCCAGGCGCGGGTTCATGGTTTTCAGGGCCAGTTGCTCGCCACCTTGCACATTGACCGTGACTTCGAAGCCGCCAAGGTAGCCGCACGCGTCGGCCAGGCGTTGCAGGTGTTCACTGATCATGCGCCGAGGCACCGGGTTGATGGCCGGTTCACCCACCGCCAGCACCAGCCCTGGCCGGGTCACCGTGCCCACGCCGCTGCCGGCGACAAAACCAATGCCAGGTTCCGCCAGCAGGCGCACCTGGGTATAGAGCAGGGCGCCGTGGGTCACGTCCGGGTCGTCACCCGCATCCTTGAGCGTGCCGGCTTCGGCGCACTCGCCGATCAGGCGGCAGAACTCCAGGCGCATCTGCACGACCTTGCCTTTGGGCAGGGTGATGTCCACCGCATCGTCACGCTGCCCGGTGAGCAGCAGCTTGGCCGCTGCCAGGCTGGTAGCGGTGGCGCAGCTGCCGGTGGTAAGGCCGCTGCGCAGAGGCGCGGGTTGTTCGCGGGTTTCTTCACGCATCGGCGGGTTTCAATACTTCCAGGAGGGTGATCGGCAGTGCCTGGCGCCAGGTGTCGAACGCACCCAAGGGCTGGGCATGCGCGACATGGATGCGGGTCAGCTCACCGCCGTGCTGTTCGCGAAAGTGCGCCAGGGCCAGTTCGCTTTGCAGGGTGACGGCATTGGCCACCAGGCGGCCGCCGGGGCGCAGGCTTGCCCAGCACAGGTCCAGTACACCTTCGCGGGTAACGCCACCTCCGATGAAGATCGCATCCGGTTGCTCCAGGCCTTGCAGCGCCGCTGGCGCCTTGCCGCGAACCAGTTGCAGGCCAGGTACACCCAGTGCATCGCGGTTATGCTCGATCAAACCCTGGCGACCTTCGTCGGCCTCGATGGCCAGGGCCCGGCATGCCGGATGGGCGCGCATCCATTCGATGCCGATCGAGCCACAGCCCGCGCCCACATCCCACAACAGTTCGCCAGGCTGCGGTGCCAGGCGCGCCAGAGTGATGGCGCGGACATCACGCTTGGTCAACTGGCCATCGTGCCGGAATGCGGCGTCTGGCAACCCGGCCAGCCGGTGCAGGCGGGGCGCATCGGGCGTAGCCAGGCATTCGATGGCTACCAGGTTGAGCGCCGCGATACCGGTGTGCGGCCAGTCCTGGGCGGTGCCGGCCAGTGCACGTTCGTTCACGCCCCCCAGGTGCTCGAACACCTGCAGGCGGCTTGGGCCGAAGCCTTGCTCGCGCAACTGCGCGGCAATTGCCGCCGGGCTATCGCCATCGTTGCTCAGCACCAGCAGGCGCATGCCGCTGTGCAAGTGGGCATTGAGCGCTGCCAGGGGGCGGGCCACCAGCGACACCACCTGCAGGTCTTGCAGCGGCCAGCCCAGGCGGGCAGCGGCCAGGGCGCAGGAAGAGGGCATCGACAGCACGCGCATTTCTGCAGCAGGCACCTGGCGCGCCAGGCTGGCGCCGACGCCGTAGAACATGGGGTCGCCGCTGGCCAGCACGCACACCGGCTCGCCACGCAGGCTCAACACCGGGGCCAGCGAGAACGGGCTGGGCCAGGCCAGTTGTTCAGCGGTCACGCAACGTGGCAGCAGGGCCAGCTGGCGCGGGCTACCGAAGACCCGCCCAGCGCCAAGCAGGGCGCGCCGGGCCTGTTTGCCCAGGCCGCTGAAGCCGTCTTCGCCGATGCCTACTACCGTCAGCCAGGGTGTCATGTATTTCAATCCGCCATTTTTGGGGCCGCTTCGCGCCGCTTCGCGGGCAAGCCCGTTCCTACAGATACAGTGCAGCATGTGCGGCCTGCAGTGATCCTGTGGGAGCGGGCGAGCCCGCGAAGAAGGCGACGCGGTCCTGAATTTCTACTTGATCGCCGAGGGTGCTCGACCACCGGCTTTTCATGCCGCCGGACAAAGCAGGCATAATACCGCGCCTTCTACACTCAAGCGCACTTTCACAGATTGCCGGACACCCCATTGACCCAGGCCGAAGCCCCCACTGTCATCCCTCGCCCCTCGGCCTGCCCGGGGTTTTGGCGCATCGTCAGTGCCCGTGATGGCGGCATCTGCCGTATCAAGCTGCCGGGTGGCCTGCTGCTGGCCGAGCAGGCCGAAGCCGTGGCGGCGGCGGCCGAGCGCTTTGCTGGCGGCGTGATCGAGGCCACCAACCGTGGCAACCTGCAGATTCGCGGCATTGGCAGCGAGCATCGCGCTTTGGTCGAGGCACTGCTCGCAGCCGGCCTGGGACCACGCGACGCCGCGGGTGACGATGTGCGCAACGTGATGCTCAGCCCGCTGGCCGGGCATGATCCGCTCATGCTGCTGGACGCCAGGCCGCTGGCCGGGCAGATCCTCCACCTGCTGGAAGGTACTCCGCGCTTTCACCAGCTGTCGGCCAAGTTCGCTGTGCAGCTGGATGCAGGCGAGCGCCTGGCGATGCTCGAGCACCCTCATGACCTGTGGCTGTCGCCCCTGCACCTGGACCAGCAGACCTGGCTGGTGTTTGGCCTGGCAGGTTGCCCGGCAGAGGGCCAGGCGCTCGGTGCGGTGCCGCTGGCGCAGGGCCTGATGCTGGTGCGCGCCGTGCTGGATCGCTTCCTCGATCTGGCATCCCCGACGCAGACGCGCATGCGCCAGCTGCTTGAGGTGTACCCGACAGCCGATTTTGTCGCTGGGCTCGGTCTGGACATCCGCCGCGATGCCGCCGTGCTCACATGGCGGCGTAAACAGCACCGCGCCTCGTGGTTGGGCAGGCTGCCCCAGGCGCAGGGTATTGCCCTTGGCGTTGCCCCGCCGCAAGGCCGCCTGACCCCCGCGATGCTGCGTGGCGCCGCACGTATTGCCCGTGAACTGGGCGATGCCAGTATGCGCCTTAGCCCTTGGCAAAGCCTGGTGCTGACCAACCTGCAAGAACAACACCTCGATCAGGCCTTGGCCGAACTGTCTGCGCTGGGGTTGCTGTGCCACGACCATGAACCCCTGGCGCGTATCAGCGCCTGCACCGGTGCCAGCGGCTGCGCCAAGGCCCTTGCCGAGACCAAGGCCGACGCCGTTGTCCTGGCCGCGCTGCTGGGCCCTGGCGTGCCGGCCAGCGTGCACCTGTCCGGCTGCCCCCGTTCCTGTGCTGTGGCCCATGTTGCCCCGGCCACTTTGCTGGCCCGTTCGCCGGGCCGTTACGACCTGTACCTGCGTGATGCGCGCCAGCCGGGTTTCGGTGCCCTGCGCGCCACCGACCTTACCTTGAATGAAGCAGGCGCCATGCTCGACCTGCCGACGGAGCACCTTGATGATTGACTACATCCGCGATGGTCAGGAGATCTATCGCAATTCCTTCCGGATCATCCGTGAGGAAGCCCGACTCGAGCGGATCCCCGCAGACCTTGAAAAGCTCGCCGTGCGCGTGATCCACGCCTGTGGCATGGTCGATGCCATCGATGGCCTGCAGTTCTCCGAAGGTGCCGGCCGGGCCGGGCGCGAGGCGCTGCTCAACGGCGCGCCGATCCTGTGCGATGCGCACATGGTGGCCGAAGGCATCACCCGGGCCCGCCTGCCAGCCGACAACAAAGTCATCTGCACCCTGCGTGACCCGAGCGTGCCGGGCCTGGCCAAAGATGCCGGCAACACCCGCTCCGCCGTAGCCCTGGAACTGTGGCGCCCGCACCTGGAAGGCAGTGTGGTGGTCATCGGCAATGCCCCTACCGCGCTGTTCTACCTGTTGGAAATGCTTGATGCCGGCGCGCCCAAACCGGCGCTCATCCTCGGTTTCCCGGTCGGTTTCGTCGGCGCTGCCGAGTCCAAGGCCATGCTCGCCGCCGACAGCCGTGGCGTGCCGTTCGTGATCATGCAAGGCCGCCTGGGCGGCAGCGCGATGGCCGCTGCGGCGGTCAACGCCCTGGCTACGGAGGTGGAATGATGGCCCCGCGTGGACGGCTGCTTGGCCTGGGTGTGGGCCCTGGCGATCCTGAACTGATTACCCTCAAGGCCCTGCGCCTGTTGCGTGAGGCGCCGGTGGTCGGCTACTTCGTGGCCAAGGGCAAGCGTGGCAATGCCTTTGGCATTATCGAGGCGCACCTGCAGCCCGAGCAGACCTTGCTGCCGCTGGTCTACCCGGTCACCACCGAAGTGCTGCCGGCGCCGCTGTCCTATGAGCAAGTGATCAGCGACTTCTACGACGAAGCCAGCGTACAGGTGGCCGAGCACCTGGATGCCGGCCGCGACGTGGCGGTGATTTGCGAAGGCGACCCGTTCTTCTATGGCTCCTACATGTACCTGCATGACCGCCTGGCGCAGCGCTACGAGGCCGAAGTGGTTCCCGGTGTCTGCTCGATGCTCGGTGGTGCTTCGGTGCTGGGGGCGCCGCTGGTGTACCGCAACCAGAGCCTGTCGGTGTTGTCTGGCGTGTTGCCCGCCGAAGAGCTCAAGCGCCGTCTGGCCGACGCCGATGCAGCGGTGATCATGAAACTTGGACGCAACTTCCCCAAGGTGCGCGAAGTGCTGGCCGAACTGGGCCTGGATCGGCGTGCGCTGTATGTGGAGCGGGCGACCATGGCCAACCAGAAGATCGTGCCGCTGGACCAGGTCGACCCGCAGTCGTCGCCCTACTTCTCGCTGATCATCGTGCCGGGGGAAAAATGGCAGGGCTGAACATGCACAAGGCACCGGCCATCGTCATTCTTGGCCCGGGCAGCCTTGCGACGGCGCAGCGTATCCAGACATGTTATCCACAGGCCACGATCCATGGCCTCGAAGGGCGTGTCGAGGGTGCGGACCAGTCGTACGCGTCGTTTGGCGATACCCTGCGTGGGTTGTACCAGCAAGACACGCCGATCATCGCGTTGTGTGCCGCGGGCATTGTCATCCGCAGCCTGGCCAGTCTGCTCAGCGAGAAGGGCAGCGAGCCGCCAGTACTGGCCGTGGCCGAGGATGGTAGCGCGGTAGTGCCGTTGCTCGGAGGCCTCGGTGGGGTGAACGTGATGGCGCGTGAAATCGCTGACGCACTGGGCGTTTCCGCGGCCATCACCACCAGTGGCGAGCTGCGCTTCGGTACTTGCCTGCTGAACCCGCCGCAGGGCTATGCATTGGCCGACATCGAGCAAGGCAAGCGCTTTGTATCCGATTTGCTGGCGGGTGAGTCTGTGCGCATCGAAGGTAACGCCCCGTGGCTGCAGCTGGCGCAGTTGCCCGCCAGCGAAGCGGCGCAGCGCACCATCCATGTGGGGCATCAGGCGCGCCCGGCCAACCGCGACGAGCTGCTGATCTACCCGCGCCTGGTGGTGGTGGGCGTTGCAGGTGGCAATCTGCACAGTATTCGCGCAGCACTGCAGCAGGCCGGCATCGCCGAGCCCTCGGTAGCCTGCGTGCTGGCAGACGAGCGAACCATGGCCGACAGCGCGTTGCACGAAGCTGCGCAGGCTCTGGGTGTCCCCTTGCGCTTCGCCACCAGCGCAGGCAATGTGGCCAGCATGGTCGCTGCGGCGGTGCCCGATGCCGAGTTGATAGCGATTGAAGAAGTCGTGGTCGCGGTGGCGCCTGCCCCGGTCGACGTAGCGCAGGTCGGCCGCCGTCGCGGTCGCCTGGCGGTCATCGGCCTTGGCCCAGGTGCGGCGGAACTGATGGTGCCGGCAGTCAAGGCCGAACTTGCGCAGGCCGAAGATGTGCTCGGTTACGAAACTTACGTGCGCATGGCTGGCCCGTTCCGCAGCGACCAGGTGCTGCACTGCACCGACAACCGCGAAGAGATGCAGCGCGCCCGACATGCTTTCGAACTGGCAGCCCAAGGCCGTTCGGTGGTGGTGGTGTCGTCGGGTGACCCGGGCGTTTTCGCCATGGCTGCTGCGGTGCTCGAAGCGCTGCACGAATCCAGTGACCCCGCCTGGCATCGCGTCGACCTGCAGATCCTGCCGGGGGTTTCAGCCTCGCTGGCAACCGCCGCCCAGGCGGGGGCACCGCTGGGGCATGACTTCTGCGTCATGTCGCTGTCGGACAACCTCAAGCCCTGGTCGATCATTGAAAAACGCCTGGACCTGGCTGCCCAGGCCGACCTGGTGCTGGCCTTCTACAACCCGATCTCCAAGGCCAGGCCGCACCAGCTCGGTGTGGCCCTGGAGGTTGTGCGCCGACACCGTGACGGGAACACGCCTGTAGTCCTTGGCCGTGACATCGGTAGGCCGGGGCAGACGCTGAAGGTCGTCACCTTGGCCGAGCTGCTGCCAGAAATGGTCGACATGCGCACCATGGTACTGGTTGGATCTTCCACTACCTGCACGTTCGACCGCGCAGCTGGCGGGCTCTGGGTGTATACCCCGCGCTGGTATGGCGTAAAGCCGTAAGCGGCGGAAGCCCGGGCAGATGAGGAACTGCTTCGTGGCAGATTGATGCAAAGGGCACAGGTAGGTTTGCGGCTGGAGCCATTTGGCTTCAACCGTACCCTTCCTGGAGACCTTTCCCATGACGACCGATAAAGAGAAGCTGCAGCTTCAGGTTCTGCCGGACAAGAATCTGTTCGTGTTCCCCGACCAAATGGGTGAGCAAAACCGCGATGCTGCAAAAGCTTGTCATGCCCTGGCAACGCAAGGTGCCAACAGGCAGCATGATCCTGTCCGTGAGACGCAGCTCTGGTTCAAGCACTACATCTACCTGATGTCCAAGATGGGCTGGGCGTCAACCAATGTCGACGTACAGCAGCTCACTGAACGCAATATGCACCTTGAGATCAGCAACCTGCTGGGCAAGGGCTTGCAGGCGGCATATGGCGTTTTCACTGGCGATGTGGCAACCGCCCTGGACAATCTCGGCAAAACAGTTGTTTCAGCCTTGGCCGCCAGCACCAAAAACGTCGAGTTGCTCGACCGCAAGTCGGTGGAAGATGACCGAACCGAGCTGAGCCTGGTCAAGTGCGAGCAAACCGGCGAAGGGCAGGTGGCGATGCTTGTCAGTGCAATCCAGACCGACGCCAAGCCTGACAAGGCTGCCAACTATCTTCTGGCCAAGTGGGAAAGCAGCGGCACCTCCAATTTTGCCTGTGGTGCAGTGTTGAATTTCGATAGCCGCCGATACGACAAAATTCGCGCCATTGTAGAAACCAAACTTGACGACAATGCCCTGCAGGTTCTGCTGGCACTGGAACTCTGACTATGAAGTTGGCCTGTCGACACGGCGTCGACGGGCCTGGAGGGCATACTGATGCACGCCAATTACACTTTGTGGTTGAACGGCAATAGCCTGGTATTAATCGACAACTCCGTCAGTGCTTCACGAGCAGAAGCGTTGTTGGATGTTCAGCTGGCAGCCTACCTGACTGCTAACAAGGGTCACGCCATTCAGGACGCTGTGTGGCACAAGGAATATCTGCGAATTCAGGGTAACTTCGGCTGCACTGTCGCGACCTTGCATTCCGGCGCCGCGCCTGCTGTATCCGCAGTGGCCTGTGAACCGTGGAAGATGCTGCGGATCAATCTCTTGGCAGCTCTGCCAAGCGCCCTTCAGGGGCCGGTAGCCAAATGCCTCGACGCTTACGCCGCCCAGCCAGACGGCGCTATTGAACAGTTGTTATGGGTGGAGTGTGTTCGGCCCCCGGACGATAAAGGCGTGAGCCATGTACGTATGGAGTTGCGCCTGATACTGGCTGATTCAGGCGTTATCAGTACCGAATTGGGCTTTAGCACAGCAGAGCATGTGGCGATGGATTGGCTGTGGCAGCCGCTGGAACTTGCAAGTGCCCATCCCGCTCAGCAGTTCGACGCCAATTATTTCACCCATGGAAAAGTGATCAGTTCGATAAGTGCAGGCTTGCATGATTCCATCAAGGTCAAGCAATTGCAGTATCGCAGCCAGGTCAAACTTGCGACAGCATCAGGAGTCGACAATGAGTGAGTTCAATCAAGATGCCGCCAGTGGCAAACTCGTCCACAGCAGCCTGCTGTCATTCTTGCCAGGTGTTAGCCGCGAAGCCCGTGACGACATCCTGTTGGCCAATGCGTTTGCCCAGCAAGTAGCCTGGGGGGACTTTAATGAAGGCCTGGAGCCGGACTGGTTCAGGAACTACTGGCGTAACCTTGCGTTTCTGGGCTTTGATGGCAAGCTCGCGCCCACGGCGACTCGACCGGGGCCGGACAGGGCCAGCCTTGCCGAGCAGGCGCTTGCCCAGGTTCGTCAGAAAGGCTCCGCCGGTCATCATCAATCTGCCCAGTCGTCGCTTCAGGCACTGCGCAATGACAGCCAGGCATTGACCGCGTTTGAATCCAGGGCAGTCTCCAAAGCGGTCGGACGCTTTCAGTTGCTGCCTTGCTCCCAGCAGTCGAGCGGCTTCATCGACATGGTGTTGGTTCACATGGAAATGTCGATGAAAAAGACTTCCAAGGGCTTCTTGTTCATGCAGTTGAACAGTGAAGTCAAAATCCTGGACATGCGTGTCGAAGTGATCCACTTCAACTTGCAGGGGTTTCGCGAAGACTACCGCAAGCGGGCCCAGGCCAGCGTCGACAAGCAAAATGGCAAGGCTATCCTTGAGCTGCAGTTGTAGGCCTCCGGCCTACCGGTCTGGACAGCTTTGGCTCTGTACCCTAGGGCAGCAGGTAGCCGCGAATCCCGGTAAAGATGATCTGTGCTGCCAGGGCGCAGACGAAGAGCCCCATCAGGCGGCTGACAATTTGCAAACCCTGGTCACCGAGCAGGCGCTCGATACCGTGCGATAGATACAGCACCAGGCCTACGGTAAAGCTGGCCAGGGCAATGCTGACGATGGCCAGCAGTTTTTCATCCCAGTGCGGCTGGCTCACCCCCATTACCAACAGGGCACCGATGGTGCCTGGGCCAACCGTCAGCGGAATGGTCAGCGGTACGATGGTCACATCCTGCTGTACGTTGTCGGCCTGTACCGCCGGCTTGCCCTGGGCCATGCCCAGGGCCGAAATGAACAGCACGCTGCCGGCACCGATGCGGAAGGCATCGGCGGTGATGCCGAAAATACCGAAGATCGCCCGCCCGAACAGGTACAGCATCACGCTGGCGACCAAGGCTGCGAACGCGACCTTCCAGGCCAGTTGCTTGCGCTCCTTGCTGGAGTGGCCACGGGTCAGGCTGATGAAACACGACAGCACGAAGAACGGGCTGTAGAGCACGAGCATTTTCAGGTAGACGCTGAACAACTCATGGAGCATGAGCACTGTTCCTTGGGGGTTATGCCGGGGCGGCCTTGTTTCGCGAAGCCGCTCCTGCAAGAGCATTGGGTATCGGTCAGGACGTATGTGCCGGGTCCACCTTGACTTCCCGGTGATTGGCCCAGTATTGAATCAGCTCGCGTAACTGCGACAACTCCACCGGCTTGGCCATGTGTCCGTCCATGCCCGCCAGCCGCGCGCGTTCCTTGTGTTCGGCCAGTATGTGCGCAGTCAGTGCCACCACCGGCGTGCGCTGGCGCTGGTTTTCAGCCTCCCAGGCCCGTAACTGCTGGGTGGCCGAAAAACCGTCCAATATCGGCATCTCGCAGTCCATCAACACCAAGTCATAATGCTGCGTTTTCATTGCCTGCAAGGCCTCTTCGCCATTGCAGGCGGTATCGGGCTTGAGGTTGAGCTTGCCGAGCATACTGCGGATTACCTTGGTCGAGATGCTGTTGTCTTCGGCGACCAGCACGCGGAAGTCGCCTGGCAGGTCCAGCGCCTGCGGGACGCCAGGCAGGCTGGCAGGCATCGCTTGTTCGCGGCCGCGCTGGGCCAGTTCCTCGGCCAGGGTGGTCTTCAACGTATACCCGGCCACCGGCTTGGCCAGTATTCGCTTGACCCCGGCGTTGCGCGCGATGACTTTGCTCGGCGCATTGCTGATGCCGGTGAGCATCACCACCAGGATGTCGTGGTTCAGGCTCGGGTCTTCCTTGATCTTGGCGGCCAGTTGCATGCCGGTCATGCCGGGCATGTTCTGGTCCAGCAGCACCGCGTCAAAGTAGTCGCGCAGGTGCGCCTTGGTGCGCAAAAGGGCCAGGGCCTCCTTGCCCGACGGTACCGCGCTGACATTCATGCCCCAGGCGCTGCACTGCTGTACAAGCACCTTGCGGCACGTGTCGTTGTCGTCCACCACCAGCACGCGGGCATCGCGCAGCGGGCTGTCGAGGTCCGCCGGTGGCTGTTCCAGGCGCGAAGGGTCCAGCGGTAAGGTCAGCCACAGGGTATTGCCCATGCCGGTGCTGCTCTTGATGCCGAACTCGCCCTGCATCAGACCGATCAACTGTTTGGCGATGACCAACCCCAGATGGCCGCCCAGCTTGTTGCTGGAAAGGAAGTGGTGGCTGTGCAACTCGGCCTGCAGCAAGGCTTCACGGTCGGCAGCGGGCAACGGCTCGCCGCTGTCCTGCACGGCGATACGCAGGCGTGGCACCTCGCCGCGTTGATCCAGCGCCACCACCAGCAGGATTTCGCCTTGGTCGGTGTTTTTCAGGGCGTTTTCCAGCAGGCTCGACAAGGCCTGGCGCAGGCGCGTCGGGTCTCCGCTGATGACCCGCGGTACTTGTGGCTGGGTGAAGCTGATCAACTCGATGTTCTGTTGCTCGGCCTTGGCGCGGAAGATGTTCAGGCAATCCTCGATCAGCGCGTTAAGGTCGAACTGCACATCATCCAGCTCGATCTGCCGGGATTCCAGCTTGGAAATGTCCAGAATTTCGTTGATCAGTGTCAGCAGCTCGTTGCCGGCGCTGTGGATGGTCTGCACATAATCACGCTGCTTCACCGACAGCGGTGTGCCCAGCAGCAATTCAGTCATGCCTAGCACGCCGTTCATTGGGGTGCGGATTTCGTGGCTGATCTTGGCCAGGAACTCGGCTTTGGCGTTGATTTCCGCATCGCTGGCGGCCAGCGCACGGCTGGCGCTGAAACGCTCCTCGCTTATACGCCGCAGCCGTTCACTGACTGCCAGGTTGAGCAGCAGGCCACTGACCACGGTCAGGCCCAGCAGGATACACAGCAGCCAGGGTGTCGAGGTGCGTGTCAGCCCCAGCAGGGCGGGCAGCAGTACCAGGCCTCCGAGGTTGAACACCACCATGGCCAGGCTGAACAGGCGTCCGGGTGCATAGCCCTTGTACCAGTGGTAGCTGCTGACCAGCAGCATGCTCACGCTGCCCAGCGCCATCAGGGCGTAGGTCATCAGGTTCAGAGGCAGGGTATCGACGAACAGCAGCACCAGGCCACTGAGCCCGACGATCAGCATCTCACCCTGCAGCAAGCGGTTAAGCCGTGGCGAATTGCATGGCGAAAAGAAATGTTGAGTGAAATACAGCCCTGACAGGCCGGCCAGGACCAGTGTCAGGTAGGCGGCAGGTGTTTGTGCACTGTGCCACACATGCCACCAGGGGCCGCTGAGGTTCAGCAGGATCAGGCCGCTGAGCAGCATCAGGGCGTGGTACAGCGCCAGGATCAGGGAGGTGCTGGAGTGGGTGTAGAGGAAGCGGATCAGGTTGTGCATGATCAGCATGATCAGGCCGCCGAACAGCATGCCGAACAGCAGCGGCTGGCGTTGGTCCGAGGCGGCCTCTGCCGCAGGCTCAAGGCTGATGGCCGGCCGCAGCTGGTGCTCTGAGACCAGGCGCAGGTAGATGTCCAGCGGTTGCCTGCTGTTGGGCAGGGGCAATACATGGTCGCTACCGCGCAGGGTCGGGCTGGCATTGCCGGCCTGGCGCCCGTGGTGCAGCTGACGCAGAAGTTGCTCGCCTTCGAGGGCGTAGAGGTCCAGGCCAGAAAGGTCCGGGGCAAATACCCGCAGCAGTTGCTCCTGGTCACCTGGTGCCAGACGATAGTGCAACCACAAGGCCTGCCCAGCCGGGGCAGCATCAAGGTCGGCGAGAGGCAGTGGGCTGAACTGGTTGCGATAGCGCTCGGAGCGCACATCGCTCAGTTGCAGGTTGGCCTGTTCGTCGAGCAGAACGGTCCAGCCACCGTCATGTTCGGCCGCAGCCGGAAACATGCAGAGCAGGGTCAGCAAGCTGACGATCAGAGCTGAGGCAATCCGAAGCCGACGCACTACGAAATCCCTTCTTGGCCGATGTGCCGGGTACTCACTATGCGCGGCGCGCCAAGTCGAAGGCAAGGCCCATGCAGGGCCCTGTCGACGAGCCGGATGCCGCAAGCTGAATCAGCTACGGCAAACCGGTAGTACTTACTGCTGGTGCTCACCGCGCTCGCGGGCGATGGCCCGATAGCCAATGTCGGAACGGTAGAAGCTGCCGTTCCAGCTGACTTCCTTGGCCAGGCGATAAGCCTGCTGCTGCGCGTCGGCAACGGTGCTGCCCATGGCGGTGGCACACAGCACACGCCCGCCGTTGGTGGTTACCTTGCCATCCTTGAGCGCAGTACCGGCATGGAATACCTTGCCTTCGATCTTGGCGGCAACATCCAGGCCGTTGATCACGTCGCCCTTGGCGTAGTCGCCCGGGTAACCGCCCGCTGCCAGGACCACGCCCAGGCTCGGGCGCGGGTCCCACTGTGCTTCGACCTTGTCCAGGGCCTTGGCGAATGCAGCTTCCACCAGCAGTACCAGGCTCGACTCCAGGCGCAGCATGACCGGCTGGGTTTCCGGGTCGCCGAAGCGGCAGTTGAACTCGATGACCTTGGGGTTGCCCGCCTTGTCGATCATCAGGCCTGCGTAGAGGAAGCCGGTGTAGACGTTACCTTCTTCGGCCATGCCGCGCACGGTTGGCCAGATCACCTGGTCCATCACGCGCTGGTGCACGTCGGCGGTGACGACCGGGGCAGGGGAGTAGGCGCCCATGCCGCCCGTGTTCGGGCCGGTGTCCTGGTCGCCGACGCGCTTGTGGTCCTGGCTGGTGGCCATGGGCAGCACATTATGGCCGTCGACCATGACGATGAAGCTGGCTTCCTCGCCGTCGAGAAACTCTTCGATCACGACGCGCGAACCGGCTTCACCGAAGGCGTTGCCAGCCAGCATGTCACGCACGGCTGCTTCGGCTTCTTCCAGCGTCATCGCGACGATCACGCCTTTGCCTGCCGCCAGGCCGTCCGCCTTGATCACGATTGGCGCGCCTTTTTCCTGCAGGTAGGCCAGCGCTGGCTCGATCTCGGTGAAATTCTGGTAGTCGGCGGTCGGGATCTTGTGACGCGCCAGGAAGTCCTTGGTGAAGGCCTTGGAGCCTTCCAGCTGGGCCGCGCCCTTGGTTGGGCCGAAGCAGTCGAGGCCGCGGCTGCGGAACAGGTCGACCACGCCGATAACCAGCGGTGCTTCCGGGCCGACGATGGTCAGGTCGACGTTTTTCTCGGCGAAGTCGGCCAATTGTTCCAGGGCGCACACGTCGATGGCGACGTTCTCGCACTTGGCTTCAATGGCGGTACCGGCGTTGCCCGGTGCAACGAAGACTTTCTCGACGCGTGGGTCCTGGGCGACTTTCCAGGCCAGGGCGTGCTCACGGCCGCCGCTGCCGATGATCAAAACTTTCATGTCAAAACCTCGATTCAAGTGATCCCGTGGCTTGCGCCGAACACTGTGGGAGCGGGCTTGCCCGCGAATGCGGCGGTGAATCCACCATCGTATTCGCGGGCAAGCCCGCTCCCACAGGATCTCGACTCGCCTCGGGATCCGCGTAATTAGTGGCGGAAGTGGCGCATGCCAGTGAACACCATCGCGATGCCGGCCTCGTCGGCAGCAGCGATGACTTCAGCATCACGCATCGAACCACCCGGCTGGATCACGGCGCTGATACCCACTTTAGCTGCATTGTCGATGCCGTCACGGAACGGGAAGAATGCATCCGACGCCATGACCGCGCCCTGCACCTGCAGGCCAGCGTGCTCGGCCTTGATTGCAGCGATGCGGGCGGAGTTGACGCGGCTCATCTGGCCGGCGCCGACGCCGATGGTCTGGCGCTGCTTGGCGTAGACAATGGCGTTGGACTTGACGAACTTGGCCACTTTCCAGGCGAATACCAGGTCGTGGATCTCTTGCTCGGTCGGGGCACGCTTGGTGACGATCTTCAGGTCATCGGCGGTGATCATGCCGATATCGCGGCTTTGCACCAGCAGGCCACCGTTGACGCGCTTGAAGTCCCAACCGGCAGCGCGCTCGGCTGGCCACTCGCCGCACTCCAGCAGGCGCACGTTCTGTTTGGCAGCCACCACGTCGCGGGCGGCCTGGGAGATTTTCGGGGCGATGATCACTTCGACGAACTGGCGGTCGACAATGGCCTTGGCGGTTTCGCCGTCCAGTTCACGGTTGAATGCGATGATGCCGCCGAACGCCGATTCGGTGTCGGTAGCGTAGGCCAGGTCGTAGGCCTTGCGAATGCCGCCCTCGTCTTCCGGAACGACCGCCACGCCGCACGGGTTGGCGTGCTTGACGATGACGCAGGCCGGCTTGACGAAGCTCTTCACGCATTCCAGCGCGGCGTCAGTGTCGGCCACGTTGTTGAATGACAGTTCCTTGCCTTGCAGCTGGACAGCGGTGGAAATGCTGGCTTCGCCTTTCTTGGCTTCTACATAGAACGCCGCGCTCTGGTGCGGGTTCTCGCCATAGCGCATTTCCTGTGCCTTGACGAACTGGCTGTTGAAGGTGCGCGGGAATTCGCTGCGCGCCTCGGTGCTCAGGGTGTCCTTGGCCTGGTCGATGGTGCCCATGTAGTTGGCGATCATGCCGTCGTAGGCGGCAGTGTGCTCGAACGCCTTGAGCATCAGGTCGAAGCGCTGGGCATAGGTCAGGCCACCGGCCTTGAGGCCTTCGACGATGCCGGCGTAGTCGCTGGCGTTGACCACGATGGCCACGTCCTTGTGGTTCTTGGCTGCCGAACGGACCATGGTCGGGCCGCCGATGTCGATGTTCTCGATAGCGGTCGGCAGGTCGCAGCCAGGCTTGGAAATGGTGGCTTCGAACGGGTACAGGTTGACCGCAACCAGGTCGATCGGCTTGATGCCGTGCTCGTTCATGATGGCGTCGTCGGTACCGCGACGGCCAAGGATACCGCCGTGGATCTTCGGGTGCAGGGTCTTGACCCGGCCATCCATCATTTCGGCGAAGCCGGTGTAGTCAGCCACTTCCACCGCGTTTACGCCGTTGTCCTTGAGCAGCTTGTAGGTGCCGCCGGTGGACAGGATCTCGACACCGAGCTGCTGCAGCTCACGGGCGAATTCGAGGATACCGGTCTTGTCGGAGACGCTGATCAGGGCGCGGCGGACTGGCAGGCGGGTAGTCTGGTCGGTCATTTCGGATTCCAATAACGCGGTGGAGTCAGCAAAAAAGGCGCCTCTGTTCAGGGAGTCGCCTTTTCTGGATGGGATTCTGGCTTACAACAAGTCGTACTGCTTGAGCTTCTTGCGCAGGGTGCCTCGGTTCAGCCCGAGCATCTCGCTGGCCTTGGTCTGGTTGCCCTTCACGTAGTTCATCACGCTTTCGAGCAGGGGCGCCTCGACTTCGGAGAGCACCAGGTTGTACACGTCCGTCACGGTCGCGCCTTCCAGGTGGGCGAAGTAGTTGTGCAGCGCCTTCTCGACGCTGTCGCGAAGGGTCTGGCCCTCTTCGCTCGGCGTGTTGAGGTGCTGTTTCAGGTTGGCGTTGTCGCTCACGGGCGTTGTTCCACTCACAAATGTCTCGGTCATCATCGTCATGCGGCCACCCCTTGTCCGTCCTCTGTCTCAAGGCTCTGTCGACGTTCGCTGAAAAACGCGCGAACGTTGGCGCACTGCGCTTGTGTGTCTTCCAAAGCGTTGAACCGGGCGCGAAACTCCTTGCCGCCGGGTCGTGTTGCCAGGTACCAGCCAACGTGCTTGCGGGCGATACGTACGCCCATCACATCGCCATAGAAGGCATGCAGCGCGGCCAGATGCTCCAGCAGGATGCGTTCCACTTCTTCCAGTTGCGGCGCTGGCAGGTGTTCGCCAGTGCGCAGGTAATGCTCGATCTCGCGAAAGATCCATGGCCGCCCCTGGGCAGCCCGGCCGATCAACAGGCCATCGACCCCGGTGGTTTCCAGCACCGCCCGGGCCTTTTCTGGCGAGGTGATATCGCCGTTGGCAAAAACCGGGATTGACACCGCCTGCTTGATGGCAGCGATGGTGTCGTATTCGGCTTCGCCGGTATACAGGTCGGCACGTGTGCGGCCATGCACCGCCAGCGCCTGGATGCCGGCCTGTTCGGCGATCTTCGCCACGTTCAGGCCGTTCTTGTTCGCCCGGTCCCAGCCGGTGCGGATTTTCAGGGTCACCGGTACATCCACGGCGCTGACAACGGCGTGGAGGATCTCGCTGACCAAGGCTTCATCTCTCAATAAAGCAGAGCCTGCGGCTTTGTTGCAGACTTTTTTTGCCGGGCAGCCCATGTTGATATCGATGATCTGGGCACCCGCGTCGACGTTGGCCTTTGCCGCCGCTGCCATCATCTGCGCATCACCGCCGGCGATCTGCACCGAGCGTGGCTCGGGATCACCTTCATGGATGCGGCGCAGGCTCGACTTGCGGCTGTTCCACAGGCTCATGTCGCTGCTTACCATTTCCGACACCACCATACCGGCGCCCAGGCGCTGGCAAAGTGTACGGAAAGGCTGATCCGTCACCCCGGCCATGGGCGCGAGGATCAGGTTGTTACGTAGTGTGTATTGGCCGATGCGTACCGCCGACATAGGTGATCCCTGTTGTGGGGCCGAATCTTGGAGTTCGAAAAAGGGTTGGCATGATACCCGCTCTCGATGACTGGATAAAGATGGATTTGGATAAAATCTGAACAGTTGCCGGCTTATGCCTTTGCGCTTCAAGCAGCAAGCGACACGCCAAAAGCGGCCACGTTTTGGGCCTCTTGTCTTGTGGCTTGCTGCTGGCCGCTTGTCGCTTATTCCGGCGAACGGAAGCTCAGGCTGTAATTCACGGCCTTCGGCCCCGGGTCGAGGATGTCCAAGGCAATGTGGATCGGCGTCTGGCTGGGCATTTCGCCACGCCCTGCCAGTTCGCCCGACAGGTACTCGCTGGGCTTGAAGCGACGGCTGGCGATCAGTTGGCCATTGAGGTCGGCGAAGCGCAGTTCCAGCAAAGGGAACGGCTGGGCGAACGGCGCGCGGTTGTAGATGATCGCGTCGACAATCAGGGCGCCCGTGAAGTCAGGGTGGCTACGCACCACCAGATTGCTGCTCTTTATCCGTGCAATATCGACGCGGGTAGGTACCTGGCAACCGACCATCGGGCAGATCTGCTGGAAAATCGGCCGATACTGATCCTGGCGGGCCATCTCGTCGAAGTGGAACCACACGTACTGGAACGCCAGCAGGCCGGCAGCCAGCAGGGTCAGAAAGCCCCACAGCAGGCGCTTGCCCCAGTGGGGTGCGGGTTTTTCCCAGCCCAGCTGCAGCGGGTCGTCGACCACATCGACCAGCGGCTCCTTGCGCGAGGGGCGCTCAGGTTTGCCGGCAAGGCCTGGTTCCAGGCGCTCTCCGGGGAACGGCTCGACTGGCTCGTCATCATGCGCCGAGAGGCGCAGCGCCAAGGGTTCGTCGTCACGGGCACTCAGGCCCTTTTCCGGGGTTTCGTCATCGCTGATGCGCAGCGGTTCGCTGAGCGCGGGCTGGTCATCGCGTTCGGCTGCACGGTGCGCGGGCGGCTCGCCATCGATGTCCAGGTCAAGGTTGCTGCCCAGGGTCGGCTCGGTGCGCTCGCCGGGTGCAGGCTCCAGGTCCAGTTCCAAAGGCTCTGGCTCCAGCCGTACTGGGCCAGGCTCTGCCGGTTCCTGCGGCGCGTAGGGCTCATCGGTAGCCGTGCCGAAAAGGTCTTCTGCGTGATCGTCCGGGTGAAGTTCGTCGCGCCGTGCCTGCAACTGGTCACCTTGGCTGGCCGGGCGGGTCGGGGCCGGTTGGCCGCGACGCTCCAGGCGCTCCAGTTCCTTGTCGAGGTCAAGCTCGTCCAGCGCTTGGGCGGTAAGCGCCCAGTCCTGGTCAGGGGAGCTGCCGCGTACACTGATGGCAGGCTCTGGCGCCGGTTCGGCAGGCGCTGCAGGTGCCGACGCCGGTACCACGGGGGCGCTGGTGGGCGCGGCGCGGTTCTGCTCCAGCAACTGCTTGGCGGCATTGAATACCTGCAGGCAATGCCCGCAGCGCACCACACCGCGGGCCACGCTCAACTGGTGGTGGGTGACGCGAAAGCTGGTCTGGCAATGCGGGCACTGGGTGACGAAACTGTCGGTCATGCGGCGATCCGGGAGCTGTGCAGAAATGTATTCTAGGCCCGCTTAGCGACGCCGACCACTGATGCGCACCCAGCCGTCGCGCACGACGATCGGGTCCAGTTCAAAATCGGCGGCGTAAGCGGCGGCCACTTCGTCACCTTGCTCGGCGAGGATGCCCGACAGCGCCAGCAGGCCACCTGGGCGAACCAGGCCGGACAATTGTGGCGCCAGCGACACCAGTGGGCCGGCGAGGATGTTGGCAACCAGCACGTCGGCCTGCATCGCCGGCATGTGCTCGGGCAAGTACAGCGCCAGTTTCTCGTCGGCAATACCGTTGCGTTGGGCGTTGTCGCGCGAAGCCTCGATGGCCTGCACGTCGATGTCGGTACCTACCGCTTCGCGGGCGCCCAGCAGCAATGCAGCGATAGCCAGGATGCCCGAACCGCAGCCAAAGTCCAGCACCTGGGTGCCTTCAAGCTGCTGGCCGTCGAGCCATTCCAGGCACAGGGCCGTGGTGGGGTGGGTGCCGGTGCCAAAGGCCAGGCCCGGGTCGAGCAGCAGGTTCACGGCGTCCTTTTCCGGAGCATCGTGCCAGCTGGGCACGATCCACAGGCGGCGACCGAAGCGCATCGGCTGGAAGTTGTCCATCCAGCTGCGTTCCCAGTCCTGGTCCTCGATCAGCTCGGCCTGGTGTTCGGGCAGCTCGGCGCCGGTCAGCAGGCGTAAATGGGCGAACACCTGTTCAGGGTCGGCATCGGCTTCGAACAGCGCCAGCAGGTGGGTGTGCGACCACAGCGGGGTGGTGTTGAGGTCTGGCTCGAAGATCGGTTGATCTTCGGCATCCATGAACGTGACCGAGACGGCGCCTACTTCAAGTAGCGCGTCTTCATAGGTTTCGGCTTGTTCCGGGCTGATGGCCAGGCGTACTTGCAGCCAGGGCATGGCGGGCACCTTTGATAAATCGACAGGGGCAGCCCTAGGCTGCGCGAAGGCTGGCAGTTTACGCGAGTGCGGGGGATTTGTGGATCGGGGGCTGCATAGCAGCCCCCGGGGCATGTATCAGACAAAACAGAGCGACAGCGACTCGGCTATATAAGCAGGCTTCTCTTCACCTTCGATCTCCAGCGTGGCAATCGCCTTGAGTAGCCACTGCCCCGGTTTTTTCTCCACCACCTCGGCCAGCGTTACCTTCAGCCGAACGCGGCTGTCGACCTTGACCGGCTGAATGAAGCGCACGCTGTCCAGCCCGTAGTTCACCACCATCTTCAGCCCTTGCGGCAGGACGAGGATGTCCTCGATCAGCTTGGGGATCAGCGACAAGGTCAGGAAACCATGGGCGATCGTGCTGCCAAACGGGGTTTTTGCTGCCTTCTCAGGGTCGACATGGATGAACTGGAAGTCGCCGGTCGCCTCGGCGAACAGGTTGATGCGCTGCTGGTCGATCTTCACCCACTCAGAGTGGCCCAGCTCCTTGCCAGCGTACTGCGAAAGCTCTGTAACCGGTACATGGGGCATCGCGGACTCTCCGGGTTGTCAGTTGGTACGAAAGTACAAGATCAGCACGGCGAACCGTTTCAGTCAAGTTGCCCGCTTTTCGGCGAATATCGGTCTGAAGCTGTGCGTGCTTATAATGGCGGCCATGCCGGAGGGAGATGCTTATGCTGTTGCGTGGTTTGACCTGGCTGGTACTGTTCCAGCTGCTGGGGACGGCGATCAATCACCTGTTCGTGCCGTTTTTGCCCGGGCCGATCATAGGCCTGTTGTTGTTGCTGCTCTTCCTCATGGCCCGCGGTGAGGTCGGCAAGCCGCTGAACGAGGCCGCCAGCAGCTTGCTGCGCTATCTCCCGCTGCTGCTGGTGCCGCCGGCAGTTGGGGTGATGGTGTATGCCAAGGACATTGCCGCCGACTTCTGGGCGATTGTCGGGGCCTTGCTGATCTCCTGCCTGGTGACCCTCGTGTTCGTCGGTGTGCTGATGCAGAAGCTCATCCAGCGCCAGGGCAAGCGTGAGGAACAGCCATGATGTTCGACTGGCAGGGCGCGCTCGATGCGGTCATACATCACCCATTGTTCGGTATCGGCATTACGCTGGGAGCCTATCAGGTAGTGCTGGCAGCCTACGAGAGAACCCGCTGGATCTTCCTGCAACCGGTACTGGTGTCGATGCTGCTGGTGATCGGCGTGTTGCTGCTGAGCGGTATCGATTACAGCGAGTACCGCAAAAGCACCGAAATCATGAACATTCTGCTGGGGCCCGCCACTGTGGCCCTGGCCGTGCCGCTCTATCTCAACCTGCGGCGTATCCGCCAGCTGTTCTGGCCTACATTTACTACGCTAGTAGTCGGAGGCCTGTTCGCCACGCTCTTCTGCCTGGTGCTGGGCTGGTGGTTCGGTGCCGAGCACATGATCCTGATGACCATGGCGCCGAAGTCCGTCACCTCGCCGATCGCCATGCTGGTGGCCGAGCAGATTGGCGGCGTGGCGGCCCTGGCGGCAGTGTTCGTATTGATTACCGGGGTGATCGGGGCGATCTTCGGCCCGGCGTTGCTGAGCCGCTTCGGCGTGCACAGCCCTGAGGCGCGCGGCATGTCGCTGGGCGTGACCGCACACGCAGTGGGCACTTCGGTGGCCCTGCAGGAAAGTGACGAATGCGGCGCGTTTGCCGCGCTGGCGATGAGCCTGATGGGAGTGGCTACAGCGGTGTTCCTGCCGCTGGCGGTCAGCCTGGTGGCTTGAGGAATTGTGATGACGCTACCGCTGTTTCCGCTCAATACCGTGCTGTTTCCTGGCTGCTTTCTCGATTTGCAGATTTTCGAGGCGCGCTACCTGGACATGATCGGGCGCTGCATGAAGCAGGGCGAAGGGTTTGGTGTGGTATGCATCCTTGACGGCGAACAAGTCGGCAAGGCGCCGCCGGTGGTCGCCTCGATCGGCTGTGAAGCGGTGATCCGCGACTTCGTGCAGCAGGATAACGGCTTGCTGGGTATTCGCGTCGAGGGCGTGCGGCGCTTCAATCTGGAAAGCTCCGAGGTGCAGAAGGACCAGTTGCTGGTGGGGCAGGTGCAATGGCTGCCGGAGCAGGCAGACAGCCCGTTGCTCGAGGCCGATGACGACCTGCTGGCGCTGCTGGTGGCCCTGGGTGAGCATCCCATGGTCGAAGCGCTGGGCATGCCGCGCCCGGTGGACGGGCGTCAGGCGCTGGCCAATCAGCTGGCGTACCTGTTGCCGTTCATGGAAGAGGACAAGCTGGACCTGCTGACTCTCGATTCGCCGCAGCAGCGGCTGGGGGAAATCCAGAAACTGCTGGAACGGATTCAGGGTGAGCTGTTCGCCTGAGGGTTCTGTATTGCCTGTGCCGGCCCCTTCGCGGGTAAACCCGCGCCTACGACAAGCGCGATCCCCGCGAATAGGCCGGCACAGGCGACATCAATATTGATACCTGGCCAACGCCTGAGGCAGCGCATGCATGGCAAAGAACGCCAGCAGCGCCACGCATGCCGGCAACACCAGCCACCACACCCGAAGCGGCAGGGCCGGCAGGGCCTGCTGGCGTTGCACCAATGTCAGGCTGAGTGCACACACGCAACAGGCCAGAAGGGCCCCGGCCAGGATGTCGGTTGGCCAGTGCGCCCCCAGGTACACCCGCGACAGGGCAATCGCCAGCGCCGGAATGCACCCCAGCATCACCCAGGTCAGACGCATCCGTGGTGGCTGCCCACGCCCTGCCAGCACGGCCATTACCAGAAAGAACGCGAACGATGCCGAGCTGTGCCCGCTGGGCATGCTGTAGCTGGTCAGTGGGTCGGTCAATACTTCCGGCCGTGCCCGGGCAAATAGCCATTTCAGGGTGCCGTTGGCGATCGCCGTACCCATCAGCGCACCAGCGGCGAAAAATGCATGTCGCCAGTGGCGGGCAAGCAGCAGCAGGCCGGTCAGCAGGCCGCCGAGGAAGAACTGGGTGCGGAAATCGCCTAGTCGTGTCACCAGTACCACGGTGCTGTCGATGGCCTGGCTGCGATGCTCCTGGACCAGTGTCATCACGCCTTGGTCGAACTCATGGAAGTAGGGCCAGCCAAGGAATACACCGGCCAGGGCGATAAAGCTGAGAGCGGCAACCAGCCGCGTGCCGTGGCGCTGGTCACGCAGGCTGGTATTCAGGCTCAGGCCGATCAGCACTGCGAGGGCGCCGGCAATGATCCCGGCGTCCAGCCAGAAGCCTTCCGGCAGGGGCAGGCGCATGGCGGCGCCGGTGGCCCAGCCGGGTAGCAGGTAGGCTACCGACCAGCCGGCACCCGCCAACAGGCTGACAGCGATGAAACGCGGCAGGGGCATGTCGAACATGCCGGCGACCATTGGCAGCATCGGCCGCAGCGGGCCGATGAAACGGCCTACCAGCAGGCTGGCGATGCCATAACGCTGGAAGTAGCTTTCGGCGCTGCCGATCCATTCTGGATGGTGGCGGAGCAGCGGCAGGCGGCGGATGTTCTGGTGAAAGTACTTGCCCACTGCGTAAGACAGGGCGTCGCCCAGCAGGCCGCCGAGAAAGCCGAGGAGCAGCGTTTCGCCCAGGCTGAACGCGCCGTTGCCGGCCAGTACCGCAACGGCGAACAGCAGTATGGTGCCCGGCACGATAATGCCGGCGATGGCCAGGCATTCGATGCAGGCCACCAGGAAAATCGCCAGGCCAAGCCACTGCGGGTTGGCGCTGAGCCAGCCGGTCAGGCTGTCGAGCCATTGGCCCATGTTCAGCTTCCTTGTTCGAGAATGAAGAAATCACGGCCTTCGACTTGGCCGCGGCGTAACGGGTTCCGCGTGCAGAAACGGGCGTACTCGGCGTCGACGAAGCGGTACGGCAGGTGCTCGTCGCGCCCGTGCGGGATGCCCAGGCGAGCGGCCTGGACCACTCGGGGCACGGCGTTGCCGCAGTCCTCGACGTACAGGCGTTCGGCGTCAAAACGCTGGGCGTCCCAGTGCGGCACTTTCAGGCCCAGGGCCCGGCATAGCAGGGTCTGGCCGGCGCACAGGCGTTCTTCCGGGCGTAGGTTGCCGCTCGCATCGGGGTTGTTCAGTTGCATCTGCGCCAGGCTGTCGGGCCCCGAGAGGGTGTCCTGCCAAGGATAGGCAGACTTGATCAGCACGGCGTTGCCCGGCCCTTGGGCGCTGAAGTTCAGCGAGTCGCCGCCGCGGGCGTAGTACATGTAGATGTGCCCACCATCCAGGAACAGCGCCTTGCGTTTTTCGGTGTAGCCGAGCGAGGCGTGGCTACCTTTGTCGGCAAGGTAGTAGGCCTCGGTCTCGATGATGCGCGCGGCCAGCCACAGGTCGCCGTGGCGGTGGCGGATGACCTTGCCCAGCAGGGCCTTGGCCAGGGTCTGGGCGTCGCGGTCGAAAAAGCTGTCGGGCAGGGCTGGCATGCGGGCAGTTCGTGGCTGGAGGGGCAGGGATGATAGCAATGAATGGCTTAATCGAGGCTGAATTGGATGGTGATGTTGGCAGTGCCGGCTCTTTCGCAGGCATGCCCGCTCCCACTGGTGGTGCATAGGTCCAGGCCTTGTGAAAGCCCTGTGGGAGCTGGCGCGCCCGCGAAAGGGTCGCAACAGGAGGTGCCAATCTCGATAACCCCGGTTACATCTTTCCTGCGCATTGCCCCATCCATTTTCTACCATCCGCCACCCGCCGCTGGGCGTACACCTGCGCGGCAGTTATAATCAGCCGATTTCCCCTTCGCCAAGACACCGAACCCATGACTGAGTCCGTTCTTGACTATATGACCCGCTTGGGTCGCGCTGCCCGTGAGGCTTCCCGGGTGATTGGCCGTGCCAGCACCGCGCAGAAGAACCGCGCCCTGCAAGCCGCCGCCGACGCGCTGGACGCTGCCCGTGCCGAACTCACTGCTGCCAACGAGCTGGACCTGGCCGCCGGCCGCGCCAGTGGTCTGGAGCCCGCACTGCTCGACCGCCTGGCGCTGACCCCTGCGCGCATCGACGGCATGATCACCGGCTTGCGCCAGGTGGCCAGCCTGCCGGACCCGGTCGGTGCCATTCGCGACATGAGCTACCGTCCATCGGGCATTCAGGTAGGCAAGATGCGTACCCCGCTGGGGGTGATCGGGATCATCTATGAATCGCGCCCGAACGTGACCATTGATGCTGCCAGCCTGTGCCTCAAGTCGGGGAACGCAACCATCCTGCGTGGCGGTTCCGAAGCCATCCATTCCAACCGCGCCATTGCCACCTGCATCCAGCGCGGCCTGGCCGAAGCCGGCTTGCCGGCAGCGGTGGTGCAGGTGGTCGAAACCACCGACCGCGAAGCCGTGGGCGCGCTGATCAGCATGCCGGAATTCGTCGATGTCATCGTGCCGCGCGGAGGCCGTGGCCTGATCGAGCGCATCAGCCGCGATGCCCGCGTACCGGTGATCAAGCACCTGGACGGTATCTGCCACATCTATGTCAGCCAGCATGCCGACCTGGACAAGGCCTGGAATGTGGCCTTCAACGCCAAGACCTACCGCTACGGCATTTGCGGGGCCATGGAAACGCTGCTGGTCGACCAACAAGTGGCTGAGCGCTTCCTGCCAGAAATGGCCCGCCGCTTCGTGGAGAAGGGCGTGGAGCTGCGCGGTTGCGAGCGTACCCAGGCTATCATCAGCGCCAAACCGGCCACCGAAGCCGACTGGCACGCGGAATACCTCGATGCGATCCTGTCGATTCGCGTGGTCGACGGCCTGAACCAGGCCATCGAGCACATCAACCACTACGGCTCGCACCACACCGACTCGATCATCAGCGAACACCAGGGTGAAGCCCGTCAGTTCATGGCTGAGGTCGATTCGGCGTCGGTCATGCTCAACACCCCGACCTGCTTTGCCGACGGCTTCGAGTACGGCCTGGGGGCGGAAATCGGTATTTCCACCGACAAGCTCCATGCCCGCGGCCCTGTCGGCCTGGAAGGCCTGACCTGCGAGAAGTATGTGGTGATCGGCGATGGCCAGTTGCGCGGCCAGGGGTCCTGCTGAGTTGAGCAAGGCCCAGGCAGTCCGACGCATCGGCATTCTAGGTGGTACCTTCGACCCCGTGCATATAGGCCACCTGCGCAGCGCGCTGGAAGTGGCCGAGTTCATGGGGCTGGATGAGCTACGCCTGTTGCCCAATGCCCGGCCGCCGCACCGCGACACGCCACAGGTGGCCGCGCAGGATCGCCTGGCCATGGTCCGTGAAGCGGTGCAGGGCGTCGTTTGCCTGAGCGTCGATGCCCGCGAGCTGGAACGTGACAAGCCGTCGTACACCATCGATACGCTGGAATCGATCCGCGCCGAACTGTCCGGCGACGACCAGCTGTTCCTGGTGCTGGGTTGGGATGCCTTCTGTGGCCTGCCCGCCTGGCATCGCTGGGAAGAATTGCTGCAACACTGTCACATCCTGGTACTGCAACGTCCGGATGCCGACGTAGAACCCCCTGACGAGTTGCGCAACCTGTTGGCTGCGCGCTCGGAGAGCGATCCCACCGCCATGTCCGGCCCGGCGGGAAATATTTCGTTCGTCTGGCAGACGCCGCTTGCGGTGTCGGCTACACAGATCCGACAGCTGCTGGCCAGCGGCAAATCGGTGAGGTTCCTGGTGCCGGACGCCGTACTGGCCTATATCGAGGCGCACGAACTGTATCGTGCGCCCAACTGACGGTGCCTCTGGCGCCTCATCCAACGAGTTGAACGAGTTTTATATGACCAAGCAGAAAATTTACGGCGAAGAACTGGTCGCAGTGACCAAGGCCGCGCTGGAAGACGTCAAGGCCCAGGACATCCAGGTCATCGACGTGCGCGAGAAGCACAGCCTGACCGACTACATGATCATTGCCACCGGTACCTCCAACCGCCAGATCAACGCGATGGCCGAAAAGGTCCGTGAAGCGGTCAAGGCCAAGGGCGCCCAGCCACTGGGTGAAGAAGGCAAGGGCGATAGCGACTGGGTGCTGCTGGACCTGAACGACGTCATCGTGCATATGATGACCGCCGCTGCCCGCCAGTTCTATGACCTTGAGCGTCTGTGGCAGGGTGCCGAGCAAAGCCGTGCCGCCGATGGCAAGCACCACAGCCCGGACCATGCCCACGAGTACTCCGACAAGCTCAAAGACCGCGAATAAGGAAAGCGCTGTGCGTCTGCGCCTGATTGCAGTCGGCTCGCGTATGCCAAAGTGGGTCGAGGAAGGCTGGCATGAATATGCCAAGCGCCTGCCCGCTGAGCTGTCGCTGGAGCTGGTGGAAATCCCGCTGAACACCCGTGGCAAGAATGCGGACGTCGCTCGCCTGATCCGTCAGGAGGGCGAAGCCATGCTGAGCAAGGTGCAACCTGGGGAACGCATTGTCACCCTCGAGGTCCATGGCAAGCCCTGGAGTACCGAGCAGTTGGCCACCGAGCTGGACCGCTGGCGCCTGGATGCGCGCACGGTGAATTTGATGGTGGGGGGGCCGGAGGGCCTGGCGCCTGAGGTTTGCGCACGCGCCGAGCAACGTTGGTCGCTGTCGCCGCTGACTTTGCCGCACCCGTTGGTAAGGATACTCATCGGCGAGCAGATCTATCGCGCCTGGACCGTGTTGTCCGGGCACCCTTACCACAAATGAGCCTGTAAGCAGTCCGATGTCGCAGCCGATCCGTCTCAAGGACCACGAGAAAGACGCCCGCCTGGTGCGCAAGCGCGTCGTGGTCGGCGCAGTGGCGATCATGCTGCTTGTTTGCGTGTTGATCGCGCGGCTGTACTACCTGCAGATCATCCAGTACGACTACCACTCCACGCTGTCGGAGAACAACCGGGTGCATGTGCAGCCGATCCCGCCGACGCGCGGGCTGATCTTCGACCGCAACGGGGTGATCGTTGCCGACAACCGGCCCAGCTTCAGCCTGTCGATGACCCGCGAACGTGCAGGTAACTGGCAGGAAGTGCTGGATACGATCGTCGAAGTGCTGGATCTCACCGCTGACGACCGCGCCCTGTTCGAAAAGCGCATGCGCCAAGGCCGCCGGCCATTCGAGCCGGTGCCGATCCTGTTCGAGCTCAATGAAGAGCAGATCGCCCGTGTGGCGGTAAACCAGTTCCGCCTGCCAGGTGTGGAAGTGGTGGCCCAGTTGGTGCGGCATTACCCGCAGGGTGCGCATTTCGCCCACTCGGTGGGTTATGTAGGGCGGATCAACGAGAAAGAGCTGAAAACGCTCGACCCGGTGAACTACAGCGGTACCCACCATATTGGCAAGACCGGCATCGAGCGCTTCTACGAGGATGCCCTGCACGGCCAGGTGGGTTACGAGGAAGTCGAGACCAACGCCCGTGGCCGCGTGCTGCGGGTGCTCAAACGCACCGACCCGAAGCCGGGCAAAGACATTGTGCTGAGCCTGGACATCAAGCTGCAGGAGGCCGCCGAAGCCGCCCTGGGAGGCCGGCGTGGTGCAGTGGTTGCGCTCGATCCGCGAACCGGCGAAGTCCTGGCGATGGTGAGTCAGCCTAGCTTCGACCCCAACCTGTTCGTCACCGGCATCAGCTTCAAGGCCTATGGTGAATTGCGCGACTCGATCGATCGGCCGCTATTCAACCGCGTGCTGCGTGGCCTGTACCCGCCGGGTTCGACCATCAAGCCGGCGGTGGCTATTGCCGGACTGGACAGTGGCGTTGTCAATGCCAGCAGCAGGGTGTTTGACCCAGGCTACTACCAGCTGCCCAACTACGACCATAAATACCGTAACTGGAACCGCTCCGGTGATGGCTGGGTGGATCTGGATACCGCCATCATGCGCTCGAACGACACCTACTTCTATGACCTTGCGCACAAGATGGGTATCGATCGGTTGTCCATCTACATGAACAAGTTCGGTATCGGCCAGCGGGTTTCCCTCGACATGTTCGAGGAGTCTGCCGGGTTGATGCCGTCGCGCGAATGGAAGCGAGCCACCCGTCGCCAGGCCTGGTTCCCCGGCGAAACCCTGATTCTCGGCATCGGCCAGGGCTACATGCAGGCAACGCCGCTGCAACTGGCCCAGGCCACTGCACTGATCGCCAACAAAGGCGTGTGGAACCGCCCGCACCTGGCCAAGACCATCGAAGGCCAGCCGCCGGTGGACAACAACCCGATGGAAAACATCGTGCTGCGTGACAAGTCCGATTGGGCCAAGGTCACCCATGGCATGGAGCAGGTGATGCACAACGCCCGCGGTACCGCGCGCAAAGCAGCTGCCGGTGCCCAGTACCGTATTGCAGGCAAGAGCGGTACCGCTCAGGTGGTGGCGATCAAGCAGGGCGAGAGGTACGACCGCAACAAACTTCAGGAGCGCCACCGCGACCATGCCCTGTTCGTCGCTTTTGCCCCAGCCGAAGCCCCGAAAATCGTGGTCTCGGTGATGGTCGAGAACGGTGAGTCCGGCTCGGGTGTCGCCGCACCGGTGGTACGCCAGATCATGGACGCCTGGTTGCTCGACGAAAATGGCCAGCTCAAACCCGAGTTCGCGCCAGCCACCGTTACCCAGGAATCGGCCCTGTGATGAACAATTTCGATCGCATGCTCTCCAGCGAGGATGTGATGCGTCGGCGTGCCAGCTTTCTGCAGCGCATCCATATCGACGGCCCCTTGCTGATCATTCTGCTGACCCTTGCAGCCGGCAGCCTGTTCGTACTGTATTCGGCCAGTGGCAAGAACTGGGACCTGCTGCTCAAGCAAGCCACCTCGTTTGGCATCGGTCTGGTGTCGATGTTCGTCATCGCCCAGCTGGAGCCGCGCTTCATGGCGCGCTGGGTGCCGCTGGCCTACCTGACCGGAGTGCTGCTGCTGGTGGTGGTGGACGTGATGGGCCACAACGCCATGGGTGCCACGCGCTGGATCAACATCCCAGGGGTGATCCGCTTCCAGCCCTCGGAATTCATGAAGATCATCATGCCGGCGACCATCGCCTGGTACCTGTCCAAGCGCACCTTGCCGCCCCATTTGAAGCACGTGGCGATCAGCCTGGTGCTGATCGGTGTGCCGTTCATGCTGATCGTGCGTCAGCCCGACCTGGGGACCGCGCTGCTGATCCTGGCCTCCGGTGCGTTCGTGCTGTTCATGGGCGGCTTGCGCTGGCGCTGGATTCTCAGCGTGCTGGCGGCAGCAGTGCCAGTCGCAGTGGCAATGTGGTTCTTCGTCATGCACGACTACCAGAAGCAGCGGGTATTGACCTTCCTCGACCCTGAAAGCGACCCGTTGGGCACCGGTTGGAACATCATCCAGTCCAAGGCGGCGATCGGCTCGGGCGGGGTGTTTGGCAAAGGCTGGCTGCTTGGCACACAGTCGCACCTGGACTTTCTGCCGGAAAGCCACACCGACTTCATCATCGCCGTGCTCGGCGAGGAGTTCGGCCTGGTCGGCATCTGCCTGCTGCTGATTGTCTACCTGCTGCTGATCGGCCGTGGCCTGGTGATCACGGCCCAGGCGCAGACCCTGTTTGGCAAGCTGCTTGCGGGCAGCCTGACCATGACCTTTTTTGTATACGTATTCGTCAATATCGGAATGGTAAGTGGCCTTCTGCCCGTGGTGGGCGTGCCGCTACCGTTCATCAGCTATGGCGGAACATCGTTGGTGACGCTGCTGTCAGCGTTTGGCGTTTTGATGTCGATCCATACGCACCGCAAATGGATCGCGCAGGTTTGAATAAGGTGAACAATTTCATGCAAGCAGTGCGTAACTGGGCTGCCCGTTGTGCGCCTTGGATCGGAGCGATGGGCCTGTTCGGCGCTGTACAGCTGGCCCATGCCGGCGAATACGACGGCTCGCCCCAGGTAGCCGCGTTCGTTGGCGAACTGAGCCGCGACTATGGTTTTGCGCCTGAGCAACTGATGGGTGTGTTTCGTGAGGTGCAGCGCAAGCAGTCGATCCTCGACGCCATATCGCGCCCGGCCGAACGGGTCAAACCGTGGAAGGACTACCGGCCGATGTTCATCACCGATGCGCGTATCGCTCGCGGTGTGGACTTCTGGCGCCAGCACGAGGCCGTATTGACGCGGGCCGAGCAGGAGTACGGCGTACCTGCGCAGTACATTGTCGCGATCATTGGCGTGGAAACCTTTTTTGGCCGCAATACCGGCAACTACCGGGTGATCGACGCCCTGTCGACGCTGGGCTTCGACTATCCGCCACGGGCCGAATTCTTCCGCAAGGAGCTGCGTGAGTTCCTGCTGCTGGCCCGCGAGGAACAGCTCGACCCCTTGACGCTCAAGGGGTCATACGCCGGTGCCATGGGGCTGCCGCAGTTCATGCCAAGCAGCTTCCGCCACTACGCGGTGGACTTCGACGGGGACGGCCATATCAATATCTGGAACAACCCTGACGATGCCATCGGCAGCGTGGCCAGCTACTTCAAGCGCCACGGCTGGGTGGCCGGGCAGGGTGTGGTCAGTCGCGCCAGGGTGGCCGGCGAGCGCGTCGACGAAGGCCTGACGACCGGCATCGAGCCGGTGAAAACGGTTGGAGAGTTGCGTACGCTTGGCTGGTCGGTTCATGATTCCCTGCGCGATGATCTGCCGGTTACCGCCTTCCGTCTCGAAGGCCAGAACGGTCCCGAGTACTGGATGGGCCTGAAGAACTTCTACGCGATCACTCGCTACAACCGCAGCGTGATGTATGCCATGGCGGTACATCAGCTTGCGGAACAGCTGGTTCAAGTACGGGGCATCAAGTAATGCGCGCAATCATCTCTGCCAACTCTTTCAAGCTGCTCACCTGCCTCGCCGTCGGTGTGGCGCTGGCCAGCTGCTCCTCCAACCGCCCGGCCCCGCAAAGCAGTGGTAATGTCGTGCGCAGCCAGCCGGGCCTTGACATCAACCGGGCGCACAAGGACGGCGCACCGTGGTGGGACGTGGATGTGAACAAGATCCCCGATGCCACGCCGACCGTGCACACCGGTAACTACAAGGCCAACCCGTACACCGTGCTTGGCAAGACCTACTACCCGATACAGGACTCGCGCAACTACCGCGCCGAGGGCACGGCGTCATGGTACGGCACCAAATTCCACGGGCAGAACACTGCCAACGGTGAGCTGTACGACCTGTATGGCATGAGCGCAGCGCACAAGACCCTGCCACTGCCAGCCTATGTGCGGGTGACCAACCTGGCGAACGGCCGCAGCGTGATCCTTCGCGTGAACGACCGCGGCCCGTTCTACTCCGACCGTATCATCGACTTGTCCTATGCTGCGGCGAAAAAGCTCGGCTATGCCGAAATCGGCACTGCGCACGTGCGCGTCGAGGGTATCGATCCGAAGCAGTGGTGGGCTCAGCGTGGCCAGACGCCGCCGATGGTGTTGAAGGAGCCGCAAGTGGCGCAAACCCAGGCAATACCGGCCAGCACCGGGCGTGTCGAGCAATGGAACCCGCCACCACAGCAACACGCAGCACCAGTGGTCCCGGTGCAGGTGGGTGGCAACAACGTGCCTGGCGGCAACGCTGGCAGTTTCTTGCAGGTAGGCGCTTTCGCCAACCCTGACGCTGCCGAGTTGCTGCGCGCCAAGCTCAGCACCATGGTCAGTGCACCCGTGTTCATCAGCTCGATCGTGCGTAACCAGCAGACCCTGCACCGCGTGCGCCTGGGGCCGATCGGCAGCCAGGGTGAGATCCGGCAAGCACAAGACAGCATTCGCTTGGCGAACTTGGGGCAGGCCAAGGTGGTCACAGCAGACTGACTGCGGTTTTGTCATGAATTGCCGGGCTCGGCCATGTACAATGACAGCTTTTGCCCGCAGCGACATAAAGCCGCACGTTCGCGGGCCAGGCCAACGGCCATAAAACTAGACTGACTGGCGCTGGGCACATGATCTTGCCCAGGGAACATCTCAGACCATTAGCGATTTTCGAGAGACGGATGAACATCACCAACCTTGCCAAACGACTTTGCCTGCCTGTACTGCTGCTGATCACGCCTGTCGCCTTCGCGGCCGAGCAGATGACGCCGGCGCCACCACAACTGGCAGCCAAGTCCTACGTACTCATGGACGCGTCCAGCGGCAACGTGCTGGTCGAGAACAACGGTGACGAGCGCCTGCCGCCAGCCAGCCTGACCAAGCTGATGACCGCCTACATCGCCACGCTGGACATCCGACGTGGCCAGATCGGTGAAAACGACCCGGTTACCGTCAGCGAAAACGCATGGCGTACCGGCGGTTCGCGCATGTTCATCAAGGTTGGCAGCCAGGTAACGGTCAGCGACCTGCTGCACGGCATCATCATCCAGTCCGGTAACGACGCCTCGGTCGCCTTGGCCGAGCATATCGCCGGCAGCGAAGACGCCTTCGCCGACATGATGAACAAGACGGCTGCCGACCTGGGCATGACCAACAGCCACTTCATGAACCCGACCGGCCTGCCTAACCCTGAGCACTACTCGTCGGCGCACGACATGGCGACCCTGGCCCGTGCGATCATCAGTGTCGATCCGGCCCACTACGCCATTTACTCGCAGAAAGAGTTCTTGTGGAACAACATCAAGCAGCCTAACCGCAACCTGCTGCTGTGGCGTGACAAGACCGTCGATGGCCTGAAAACCGGTCACACCGACGAAGCCGGCTACTGCATGGTGGCCTCTGCCGTACGTGACGGCCAGCGCCTGATCGCCGTGGTGTTCGGTACCAACAGCGAACAATCGCGTGCTGCCGAAACCCAGAAGCTGCTGACCTACGGTTTCCGCTTCTTCGAAACCCAGACCTTCTACCAGAAGGGCACCGAGCTGACCCAGGCACCGGTCTGGAAGGGTGCGACCAGCCAAGTCAAGGCTGGCCTGGCGGACGACCTGACCATGACCATGCCTAAAGGCCAATTGAAGCGCCTGCAGGCTTCGATGACCATGAACCCGCAGCTCACCGCACCGATCGCCAAAGGTGACGTGATCGGCAAAGTGGAAGTCAAACTGGACGAGAAAGTGGTTCACAGCGCCGACCTGATCGCCCTTGATGGCGTCGAGGAAGGTGGTTTCTTCCGCCGTATGTGGGATAGCATCCGTCTATTCTTCTACGGGTTGTTCAACTGATACGTGACCTGCATGCCCCCGCGCATACCGCGGGGGTGTTGTTGTTGCCACGGCTTACGAGGCCGTTTCCGCCATGAGCGAACCAGACGTCAAGTCGCACAAGATCGAATTCCCCTGCGACGATTACCCGATCAAGGTCATCGGTGACACCGTTGTCGGTTTCAAGGACACGGTCATCGAGATTCTCAGCAAGCACGCCAAAGTCGACCTTTCCACCCTGGCCGAACGCCAGAGCAAGGAAGGCAAGTACACCACCGTGCAATTGCACATCGTTGCCGAAAGCGAGAACCAGTTGCACGATATCAACAGCGCTCTGCGCGCTACTGGCATCGTGAAAATGGTGCTCTGATGTCCGCCTGCCTCGGTTTTCGCGAGCTTGGCCTGCAGCCCTATGAACCGGTGCTCGAGGCCATGCGTCGTTTTACCGAGCAGCGCAGCCCGGACAGCCAGGATGAAATCTGGCTGGTCGAGCACCCTGCGGTCTTCACTCAGGGGCAGGCCGGCAAGGCCGAACACCTGCTGGTGCCGGGCGACATCCCGGTGGTGCAGACCGACCGCGGCGGCCAGGTCACCTACCATGGCCCCGGCCAGCTGGTGGCCTACCTGCTGCTGGATGTGCGCCGGCTGGGCTTTGGCGTGCGTGAGTTGGTCAGCCGTATCGAGCAGGCCCTCATCGACCTGCTCGCCAGCTATGCTGTTCAGGCGTCTGCCAAGCCTGATGCCCCGGGTGTCTATGTCGACGGAGCGAAAATCGCCTCCCTCGGCCTGCGAATTCGCAACGGCCGTTCGTTTCACGGCCTTGCCCTGAACGTGGACATGGACCTTGCGCCATTCCGCCGAATCAACCCCTGCGGCTATGCGGGGCTGGCGATGACCCAGCTGCGCGACCTGGCAGGTCCGATCGAACTCGACGAGGTCAGGACAAGGCTGCGCGGACAGCTGGTCAAGCACCTCGACTACGCTGAGCAGACGACCCTCACGGGCGGAATCGACTGAATATGACAACTGTGCAAGAAGCCGTGCCGAACCTGATACCTACCCAGGATGCCACCCCGCGCCCAGCGCCGAAGAAGGTGGAAGCTGGGGTCAAGCTGCGTGGTGCCGACAAAGTCGCGCGCATCCCGGTGAAGATCATCCCTACCGATGAGCTGCCAAAGAAGCCCGACTGGATTCGCGTGCGTATCCCGGTGTCGCCCGAGGTAGACCGCATCAAGCAACTGCTGCGCAAGCACAAACTGCACAGCGTGTGCGAAGAAGCATCCTGCCCGAACCTGGGCGAGTGCTTCTCGGGTGGTACCGCCACCTTCATGATCATGGGTGACATCTGCACCCGTCGTTGCCCGTTCTGTGACGTTGGCCACGGCCGACCGAAGCCGCTGGATCTGGACGAGCCGAAAAACCTGGCGGTTGCCATTGCCGACCTGCGCCTGAAGTATGTGGTGATCACCTCGGTGGACCGCGACGACCTGCGTGACGGTGGTGCCCAGCACTTTGCTGACTGCATCCGCGAAATCCGCGCGCTGTCGCCGGGCGTGCAGTTGGAGACCTTGGTGCCGGACTACCGCGGCCGTATGGACGTTGCCCTGGAAATCACCGCGCAAGAGCCGCCGGATGTGTTCAACCACAACCTCGAGACCGTACCGCGCCTGTACAAGGCCGCGCGCCCGGGGTCGGACTATGACTGGTCGCTGGACCTGCTGCAGAAGTTCAAGCAGTTGGTGCCGCACGTACCGACCAAGTCGGGCCTGATGCTCGGCCTGGGGGAGACCGACGAGGAAGTGATCGAAGTGATGCACCGCATGCGCGAGCATGACATCGACATGCTTACCCTCGGCCAGTACCTGCAGCCGTCGCGCAGCCATTTGCCGGTGCAGCGTTTCGTTCACCCGGACACCTTTGCCTGGTTCGCCGAGGAGGGCTACAAGATGGGCTTCAAGAACGTTGCTTCTGGCCCGCTGGTGCGTTCTTCGTACCACGCCGACCAGCAGGCTCACGAAGCCAAGATCAAGCTCTGAGCTATGCTCTAGCCAAGAGCAGAGCCACAGATGCCGATGCGCGCCCAAGGGCGGCATCGGCATTTTTGTTTGTGTCCCATGCGCTGCAAGGAGCCGCGATGTATTGCGCCAAAACCTTCCAACCCACCCTGCCAGCCGCGTTGCCGGCCAACGCGTGCTTTGCCATTGTCGCCCCGGCGGGCGCGGCGCGGCTTGATGCGCACAACGTTAGCCAGTGGTTCGTCGACCGCGGCTACCGTTGCAGTATCTACCCGGGTGCCCTGCAGGCGCAGGGCTACCTGGCTGGGCCGGACCAGCAGCGCCTGCAGGACTTGCACGCAGCCTTTGCCGATCCGGCCATTGACGCCATTCTATGCATGCGTGGGGGGTACGGCAGCATGCGCTTGCTTGATCAGCTCGACTTCGAACTGATTCGACGCAACCCCAAGCCGCTGATCGGCTACAGCGACATCACCGCGCTGCATACGGCGATCTACCGGCATGCCGGACTGGTGACCTTCCATGGGGGGATGCTCAATGCCGACCTGCTGGGGGCCAAGTTGCCACCTACCGAGTCGTCGTTGCTGGCGCAGCTGAGTGGGCTTGTGAAGGCAGGCGAGCAGGTCGCGCACCCGGAGGGCTTCGCTTTGGATAGCGTGCTGCCGGGGGTGGCCAGCGGGCCGCTGTTGGGTGGCAACCTGTCGATGCTGGGTGCGACCATGGGGACGCTTGCCGAGCTGGATACCCAAGGCTGCATCCTGTTCATCGAGGACGTCAACGAGCCGTTGTACCGGGTGGATCGGCTGCTGACCCAGTTACGCCTGGCAGGCAAGCTGGAGGGGATCAAAGGCGTGCTGGTGGGTGACTTTGCCGGGATTACCACAGCGGCGCTGACGCCGTTGCTGGAGGATACGTTTGCACCGCTGGGGGTGCCGGTGCTGGCGGGTTGGCGCAGCGGGCATTGTGACCCGAATGTATGCTTGCCGCTGGGGGCTCGGGTAAGGCTGGACAGTGTTCAGCAAACACTGGTGCTGGAGCAGGATCTGTTCAGGGCGTGAGATTGTCGGGGCCGCGCAGCGGCCCCGAAATGCTTACTGCTGCCGCAGGCTCTCAAGCAGCTTATGGGTCGGGTAGCCATCCGCTGGCCATCCCAGCCCTTGCTGGGCATTGCGGATCGCCTTGCGGGTATTGGCCCCGATAATGCCATCGGCTTTACCCGCATCATGCCCGCGGCTGTTCAACAAGTGCTGCAGCTCCATGCGCTCGCTGCGACTGAGCGGCAGGTCCTCTTTCGGCCAACTGCCGGCAATGAAGCCCCAGCCGCTGAAGCGATCCCCGAGCAGGCTCACTGCCAAGGCATAGGACGACGAGTTGTTGTACTTGAGGATGGCGCGGAAGTTGTCCAGCACCAGGAACGCCGGGCCGCGTGCACCGGCCGGCAGCAGCAGGGCGGCAGACAGTTGGTTGCTACCTGCTGGCAGGCGGGTACCTGCTGGCAGTTTTAAGCCCATCGCCAGCCATTCACTCACCGGTTTGCGCTGTGCGCCATCGGCCTGCCAGAAGTCGAAACCAGCCGGCACCTGTACCTCGAAGCCCCACGGTTGGCCGCGTTTCCAGCCCGAACTCTGCAGGTAGTGCGCTGTTGAGGCCAGGGCGTCTGGTGTGCTGTTCCAGATGTCGCGGCGGCCATCGCCGTCGAAGTCCACGGCATGGGTGTTGTAGGTGGTCGGGATGAACTGGGTCTGGCCCATGGCGCCGGCCCACGAGCCCCGCATGGCTTCAGGCTGGATGTCACCATGCTGGATGATCTGCAGCGCGGCAATCAGCTGGTCCTGGGCGAACTGTGGGCGGCGGCCCTCATAGGCCAAAGTGGCCAGCGAGCGGATCACCGACTTGCTGCCCTGGAACTGACCGAAGTTGCTTTCCATGCCCCACACCGCGACCAGCACCTGGCGGTCCACGCCATATTGTTGCTCGAGGCGAGTCAGCAGCTCAGCGTTCTGCACCAGCAGCTTCTTGCCGTTGCGCACACGCAGGGGCGACAGGGCGCCTTCGAGATATTCCCATACCGGGCGGGTGAACTCCGGCTGGCTGCGATCTGCCTTGATCACGTCCAGGTCAGGGGTGACACCGAGGAAGGCGCGGTCGAAGGTGCTCGGCGAAATGCCGGCTTGCAGGGCCTGCTCGCGAAAGCCCGCTTGCCATTGGGCGAAGGTTTGCAGAGGCTGGATTTCAGTGCTGACGTCGGGCGTTGCGCCGGGCACGGTCACCACTGGGTTGGGTTGGGCAGGGGCCAGCGGCAGCGCGTCGGCGGCGGTGGGCTTTTCCGCACAGGCCACGAGCAGGATGAAGCTGGAGGCCGCGATCAGCTGGCGGGTTTCCCAGCGGGGGATAATACGGAAGAGCATGCACAGATCCAGAGTTGCAGGTCAGGTGACGACCATATCATGCCTGCGCTTGCGATGCTTTCATGCAGCCAAAAAGTAGGAAGCCTCCCAATCTCTCGATTGGAAGGCTTCGCGGCGGTAGCTGCCTTTGCCCTTGTTCGGTTGTTCCTGGCGGCAGCGGAACAGTGGCTGGGCGATGATGGACTTGGCCTTGTTGGGGCCGTGCTTTTTCGGCTTTTTGCTCATGGCGGTCTCCCGGGGTTGGGTGGGTTTCGGGCGCACTGTAGGCCCCCCGAGAGGTGGGGGCCAATTGATTGTGTATATGATCGAGGCTCTGGTGCCTATGCAGGCGCGGGCCTGCGCCCAATCGCCAATGTGTGTCCGCCCCCGATCGGCGTAGGAGCGGGTTCACCCGCGAATACGGTAGCGGCGTCAACGGTGAACGGCGGGTGGAGA